>NZ_JBPFDN010000001.1:0-160460 GCF_059414985.1 Arthrobacter sp. SAFR-044
GGCCGGATGTGGAAGCGAGGACTAACGACTCGTGAAGCTGACCGGTACTAATAGGCCAACAACTTACACCACACAGAAACATACAAAATTCTGCTTGCGTCCACTATGTGGTTCCCAACCAACAACCCCCAACACGGGTTGATTGGCACACGGAACCAACACAATTGAATACAACACCACAAAGCTGTCCCCAGGGGCAGCGAGTTGTAACCACAGTTTTCCCAACCCTGCGGGGTGCGGGTGAAAGGGTTACGGCGGTCATAGCGTGGGGGAAACGCCCGGTCCCATTCCGAACCCGGAAGCTAAGACCCACAGCGCCGATGGTACTGCACCCGGGAGGGTGTGGGAGAGTAGGTCACCGCCGGAACAATCATTGAGGTCGAGGCCCCAACCACACGGTTGGGGCCTCCCACATTTAACAAACAAAACACCACACTCCGCAGCGAGCGGAACCCCGTCCCAGGGAAACCCTCAGGCCAGTGCCCCAACGCGCCATCACATCCTGCCCGGATTCCTCGGACCCGCCATCACTTCCCGCCCCGTACCGGACAGCATGTGATGCAGTTCGGGGAGAAGGGGCAGGATGTGATAGCGGGTAGGGGGAGAAGGGGCAGGACATGATGCCGCGTCGCGGAGAGGTTCGTAACGAGGATGATGGATTGTTGAACAATCCTGATTTTTAGGGCATTCTTGAAGGACACCAATCCGAGACGGAGATCACAATGCCCACCATCGACCTGAACAGCGACGTCGGCGAGTCCTTTGGGAACTGGTCCTTCGGCGATGACGCCGCCATTTTCGAGAGTGTATCCAGTGCCAACGTAGCCTGCGGCTTCCACGCCGGCGATCCCGTGGGCATCATGGCCACCTGCCAGGCCGCAGTGAAGGCCGGCGTCACTGTGGGTGCACACCCCGGGTACCGGGACCTGGCCGGATTTGGCCGCCGCTTCGTGGACATGACCCCGGAAGAGTTGACCGCTGACGTCGTCTACCAGATCGGCGCCGTCCAGGCAGTGGCCCTCGCTGCCGGAACTGCCGTCCGCTACGTCAAGCCCCACGGCGCCCTCTACAACACCATCGTGAACCACCCCAAGCAGGCCGGTGCAGTGGTCGCAGCGATCCTTGCCGTGGACCCCACGCTGCCCCTCATGGTGCTCCCGAACTCGGAGATCCAGCGCCAGGCCGAAGCTGGCGGACTGCGGACCGTGGCCGAGGCATTCGCTGACCGCGCCTACAACCCCGACGGCACCCTGGTGTCCCGCCGTGAACCCGGCGCCGTGCTGCACGAGGTGGCGGACGTCGTCGAGCATGTCCTGCGCCTGGCCACTGACGGGGTGGTCCGTGCCATTGACGGCTCCCTTGTCCCTGTCAAGGCAGAGAGCATTTGCCTGCACGGTGACACCCCCGGGTCCGTGGCCATGGCCGCTGCCGTCCGCGCCGCACTGGTGGACGCCGGCATCCGGATCCAGAGCTTCGCCTAGCCATGACCGCGCAACAGCATGAAGCCCGTACAGCATCACATGCGGTCCTGACCGGGATCCGCCCCGCCGGTGACAGGGCCATCCTGGTGGAGCTGCCGTCCCTGGACGCTGTCCTCAGCCTCCAGGCGCAGCTCACCGCCCATCCGCAGCCGGGCCAGGTCGACGTCATCGCCGCCGCCGGAACAGTGCTCATCACGGCGGACTCGCCCCAGGCAGCGCAGGCACTGGCCGCGTACGTCCGCAGCCTGGACCTGGATGCCCCCGCCGAAACCGAGAGCACGCTGGTCACTATTGACGTGGTGTACGACGGCGAGGACCTGGATGAGGTGGCAGCCCTCACCGGGCTGGACCGCGCCGGAGTGGTGGCAGCCCACACAGGCCAGCTGTGGACTGCTGCCTTCGCCGGCTTCGCTCCGGGCTTCGCCTACCTCACCGGCCAGGATTCCAGCCTGGAGGTCCCCCGCCGCCGCTCGCCGCGAACGGCTGTCCCCGCCGGAGCTGTTGCCCTGGGCGGCGCCTACTCGGCCGTCTACCCCCGGCAGTCGCCGGGCGGCTGGCAGCTGATCGGCCGGACCGGTGCGACCATGTGGGACCTGGACCGGCAAAGCCCCGCGCTGATCCGTCCCGGTGACACCGTCCGGTTCAATGCCGTCCGTGCCCAGGCCACGGTGACCGGCCACCAGCAGTCCAGTGCCGGCGAGACTCCAAACGAAGAGCCGGCCACCGAAGGGCTCGCCGTCCGCAAGCCCGGACTGCAGTCCACCATCCAGGACCTGGGCCGCCCGGGCTACGCATCGCTCGGCGTCAGCAGCGCCGGCGCCATGGACCGCGGAGCACTCCGCCGCGCCAACCGACTGGTAGGCAACGGCGAAGGCGACGCCGGCATTGAACTCCTCTTCGGCGGCCTCGAACTTGTTGCCCTCAGCGACCAGGTCCTGGCCGTCACCGGAGCAGCCGTTCCGCTCGAGATCACGCCCCCGGAAGGGCAGCGGGCTGGGGATGAGCAGGCCGCCATCGAAGCAGAACAGCGGACGACGGCGGTACGCCACCCTGCGTGCGACGCCCCCTTCGCCCTCCTGGCGGGGGAGCGGCTGACCGTGGGCACTCCCACCGCGGGCCTGAGATCCTATGTGGGTGTCCGCGGCGGACTCGGCGGACCCGAATCCCTGGGCAGCCGTTCCACGGACACCATGTCCGGCATCGGCCCCGAACCACTCCAAGCCGGCACCATCCTGCCCGTGCGGAATCCCAAACCCGGGAGCATCGTGGGGCACCCCGAGGTCTCGCCCCTCCCGGACCGGAACGAAGCCACCGTGCTGCGCGTGGTCCCCGGACCCCGGCAGGACTGGTTCAGCGAGGAAACCCTGCAGGACTTCCTCAATCAGGAGTGGACCGTCACACCCCAGTCGAACCGGATCGGACTCAGGCTGAACGGCCACGCGCTCACCCGAAACCGGGACGGCGAACTGGCCAGCGAGGGAACCGTCCGCGGCGCCGTGCAGGTACCTCCTGAAGGCCAGCCCGTCCTGTTCCTCTCCGACCATCCGGTGACCGGCGGATATCCGGTGGTTGCCGTCGTCGTCCACGCAGACCTGGACAAAGCCGCCCAACTTCCCCCGGGCACCACCGTGCGGTTCGCCGCCGCCACGCTCCCGGCAGAACTGCCCGAAACACCTAAGGAAAGCCCCCATGCGTAAAGTCCTCATTGCCAACCGAGGCGAGATTGCCGTCCGGATCGCCCGGGCCTGCGACGATGCAGGCCTGGAGAGCGTGGCCGTCTACGCGGATCCGGACTCGGACGCACTGCACGTCCAAGCCGCCACGGAGGCGTACGCGCTGCCCGGCTCCAGGCCCCAGGACACCTACCTGGACATCGAGAAAATCCTTGCCATCGCGGTGAAAAGCGGCGCCGACGCCGTCCACCCCGGCTACGGCTTCCTGTCCGAAAACGCAGGCTTCGCCCAGGCAGTCATCGATGCCGGGCTGACCTGGATCGGCCCCTCCCCGGAAACCATCCGGCTCCTGGGCGACAAGGTCAGCGCCCGCGAGGTGGCCGTCCGCGCCGGCGCTCCGCTGGCCCCGGGCAGCGACGGCCCGGTGGCCAGCGCCGCCGAGGTCCGGGCATTCGCCGAGCAGGTGGGACTCCCCGTCGCCATCAAAGCCGCCTTTGGCGGCGGCGGCCGCGGCCTGAAGGTGGTCCGGAACCAGGCCGATATCGAGGAGAGCTTCGACTCGGCGGTGCGCGAATCCCTGGCCGCCTTCGGCCGCAGCGAGTGCTATGTGGAGAAATTCCTTGACCGGCCCCGCCACGTCGAGGCCCAGGTCATCGCCGACACGCACGGCAACGTGGTGGTGGTGGGCACCCGCGACTGCTCGCTGCAGCGCCGCCACCAGAAACTCGTGGAGGAGGCTCCCGCGCCTTTCCTCACCCCCGACCAGCGGGCAGCTATCCATGCCTCGGCCAAGGCCATCTGCCGCGAGGCCGGCTACGTTGGCGCCGGTACGGTGGAGTACCTGCTGGACGGCAGCGGCTTCCTGAGCTTCCTGGAGGTGAACACCCGGCTGCAGGTGGAGCACCCCATCACGGAGGAGACCTCGGGCGTGGACCTGGTGGCCGCCCAGCTGGCCATCGCGGCGGGGGAGGAGCTGCCCATCCTGGAGGACCCGGAACCGCGCGGCCATGCGTTTGAGTTCCGGATCAACGCCGAGGACCCGGGCCGCGGCTTCCTGCCGTCCCCGGGCGCCGTCACGCAGTTCGATGTTCCCACCGGGCCCGGGATCCGCGTGGATACCGGTGTCCGCGCCGGTTCCGTGGTGCCGGGGCAGTTCGACTCCCTGCTCGCCAAGCTGGTGGTCACCGGCGCGGACCGGCAGCAGGCCCTTCGCCGCGCCCGCCGCGCTCTGCGCGAGCTCCGCATCGGCGGCCTGGCCACCGTGCTGCCGTTCCACCGGGCCGTGGTGGAGGCCCCCGCCTTCACCCGGGCCGACGGACTGGACATCTACACCACCTGGATCGAGAGCGAGTTCGCCACAGCCTTGGAGGCGGACCCGGCCTTCAGCCCCGCCGCCCCGGAGGAGCCCCGCCGGACTATCGGCATCGAGGTGGACGGCAAGCGGATGGAGCTGGGGCTGCCCAAGGCCCTGCTGGATTCACTGCTCGACGGCGGCGGCCGCCGGGGTGCAGCTGGCCGGGACGGTGCGGACGGTCCGCAGCAGACGGCAGGGGAAGAGGCGGAAAAGAACGACGGCGACCTGCTGGCCACCATGGCCGGTACCGTGGTCAAGTGGCTGGCCCAGCCCGGGTCCAGCGTCGAGGAGGGTGAGACGGTCCTGGTGCTCGAAGCCATGAAGATGGAGACCGCCGTCGCCGCCCACCGCGCCGGCACCTTGGGTGAGCAGTTCGCAGCGGCAGGGGACCCCGTCGCGCCCGGCCAGGTGCTCACCAGCATCGGGTGAGCGGGACGCCGGCGCGCCGGCACAGACCCGGGCCGATATCGTGGTGCCATGACGTTTGACGAGGTGCTGGCTGATCTCCAGGCCCAGGCCAGGACCACAAAGCACGCCGAAACGGGACTCTGGGTGGCCGCGCAGCTGCGCAGCCGCATCGAGGCCGGCAAGCTCAAGCCCGGCTCCAAGCTCGCGGAGGAAGCCCTCCGCGAGGCCCTTGGCGTGTCCCGCAACACCCTCCGGGAGGCGTTCACGGCGCTTCACGCCGAGCACATCGTTACCCGGATCCCCAACCGGGGTGTGTTCGTCGCCCACCCCACGGCCGATGACATCCGCGAGATCTACCGCGTCCGCCGCTTCCTGGAACCCGCGGCGGTGCTGTGGTCCGGAGAGACCTCGATGGAGCCCCTGGCGGCCATCATCAAGGCAGCGAGGGCCGCCGCCGTGGAGGGGGACATTCCCGGGATGGCGGGCGCCAACCAGGACTTCCACCGTGCCCTCGTTGACCGCGCCGGCAGTGAGCGGCTCAACCGCCTCATGGACCAGGTCCTGGCCGAGATGCGCCTGGTGTTCCACTCCATGGCCGCCAACCCTGCCTTCCATGAGCCGTACGTGGAGGACAACGCAAAAATAGTGGACCTCATGGAAGCCGGGAACCGGGCCGCGGCAGCGGACTTCCTCTCCGCCTACCTGGACCGCGCCGAAGCACAGCTGCTCGCCGCCGTCGAACGCTGACCGAGGCCCTTCCCGGGGAGGGGTTGCAGGATTGTTGAACAAAACGGTATGCTGTGGATCACACCGTTGTTCTGCAGCTCACTACATCCTGCAGCTCTGACGTAACCGGGGCTCCCGCCCCTCGGCGCCGCCCAACCATTCAACCGGGGCACGGACGCGCCGGCCCCCACTTTTCGCAGACCCGTCACGGGTCCCCTGGGAAGGGATAATCATGCTTGTACTCATCGGGGTGCTGCTGGTGATCGTTGGCTTCGCCATCCGCCTGAACCCCCTGATCGTCGTCACCGTCGCCGGCATCGTCACCGCGCTGCTGGGCGGGATGAACCCCGCACAGATCCTCGACTCGTTCGGCACCGGCTTCGCCAGCAGCCGTTCGGTCACCATCTTCGTGGCGGTGCTGCCGGTGGTGGGCATCATCGAGTACTTCGGGCTGCAGGAGCAGGCCAAGGTCCTCATCGGCCGCCTGGCCAAACTGACGGCCGGCCGCGTCCTGATCGGCTACCTTGCCGTCCGCCAGATCACCGCCGCCGTGGGCTTGAACAGCATCGGCGGCCATGCGCAGACTGTCCGCCCGCTGGTGTTCCCCATGGCCGAGGGTGCCGCGCTGCGCCGCTACGGGCACGTGCCGGAAAAGATCAGCGAGAAGATCAAGGGCCACTCCGCCGGTGCCGACAATGTTGGCGTGTTCTTCGGTGAAGACGTGTTCGTGGCCGTCGGCTCCATCCTGCTGATCACCACCTTCGTGGACACCACCTACCACCTGCACCTGGAACCGCTCCAGCTGGCCCTCTGGGCCATCCCCACCGCCATCGCCGCCTTCCTCATCCACGGCTTCCGGCTCCTGCGCCTGGACAAGCAGCTGGACAAGGAATACCGCGAGTACGAGCTCACCGCCCAGAAGGAAACCGCAGGAGAAGCCAAATGATCAACGTTGAAGCCGTCTACTGGCTGATCGGCCTGCTGTTCGTTGCCTGGGCATCACTGATTGCTGCCGATACCAACCATCCCCGCCGCTGGGGCAGCTCCGCTTTCTGGGGCCTGCTGGGCCTGTGCTTCTTCTACAGCACCTGGGTCCAGGCCGGCACCGCACCCGGGTGGATCCTGGGCGTCGCGGTCCTGGTCCTGGTGGTCTTGGCGTCCACCGGCCTGCTGGGGCACGGAAAGCACCGCACCTCCACCGGCCCCGAGCGCGAGGCCTTCGCGAAGCGCTTCGGCAACAAGCTCTTCATCCCGGCACTGACGCTGCCGCTGGTCACCGTCATCCTGGTCCTTGCAGCGCCCGTGCTGAACATCGGCGGCACCCCGCTGCTGGACCCCAAGAACACCACGCTGGTAGCCCTGGCCATCGGCGCCGTGGCCGCCGTCGTCGTCGCACTCCTCATCCTCAAGCCGAAGAACCCGGCGACGCCCATTTTCGAAAGCCGCCGCATCCTCGAGTCCATCGGCTGGGCCGCGCTGCTGCCGCAGATGCTCACCACGCTGGGCATCCTCTTCACCAAGGCAGGCGTGGGCACCGCCGTGGGCAACCTGGCCTCCGGTCTGCTGCCCAAGGGCTCGCTGATCGCCGGCGTGCTGGTCTACTGCATCGGCATGTTCCTCTTCACCGTGCTGATGGGCAACGGCTTCGCCGCCTTCCCGATCATGACCGCGGCGATCGGCTGGCCGGTGCTGGTGCAGACGTTCCACGGCGACCCCGCCATCGTCTTCGCCATCGGCATGCTGGCAGGTTTCTGCGGCACGCTCTGCACCCCCATGGCCGCCAACTTCAACCTGGTGCCGTCCGCGCTGCTGGAAATGAAGAACAAGTACGGCGTCATCACGGCGCAGGTGGGCACGGCCATCCCGCTGCTGGCCGTCAACATCGCGCTGATGTACTTCCTGGCCTTCCACTAAACCCCTTCGCAAAGGAGCACCATGGACAACGATCTTCGCGCACAGGCGGCACCGGATTACGCGGCCGTGGTGCTGGGTAACCTCGCCGAGCCCTTCCCGCACTCGGCGCACCACACCCAGGTTTCCGCCGAGGACCGGCCCACGCCGGAGCAAATCCACCCCGCGTTCTACACCTCCTTCGACTGGCACTCCTGCGTGCACATGCACTGGCTGGGAGCCAGCCTGCTGGGCGGCACCCCCCGGTCGCCTTCTGCCGGGGCTGCTCCGGAAGGAGCGTCCGACGTCGGCACGGCGGCCTGGGTGGACAGCTCCACCGAAGCGTCGCTCCGGGCAGCGCTGGGCGCTAACCTGACGCCGGCCAAGCTGACAGTGGAGCGGGACTACCTGGTAGCCAACCCGTCCTGGGAGCGGCCCTACGGCTGGGCCTGGCTGATGCGGCTGGCCGCCACGTGCTCTGCGTCCTCTGACTCGCAGCTCCGTGAATGGGGCACTGCCCTGGAGCCGCTGGTGGATGCCGTGGCGGAACTCAGTGTGGCGTGGATGGCCAAGGCCCAGTACCCGGTGCGGCACGGGCTGCACACGAACGCCGCGTTCGGCGTGGGCTACATGCTGGATGCCTTCCGGTCGCTCGGCCGGGCGGATGCTGCCGCGGCGTGCGAGGAAGCGGCCCGCACCTGGTTCGCGAATGACCGCGGCTGGCCGGGCGACTGGGAGCTCAGCGGCCAGGACTTCCTCTCCGCCGGCCTGAGCGAGGCGGACCTGATGCGCCGCGTCCTGTCCGCCGATGAGTTCGCCGCCTGGTTCGCGGCGTTCCTCCCCGGCCTTTCCTCGGAGTCGCGGATCCTGCAGCCTGTCAGCGTGACGGACGAGACCGACGGCTACCTGGTGCACCTCCACGGGCTGAACCTGACCCGCGCCGGACAGGTGGCCAGGATCATCGCCACCCTCCGCGAATCCTCCACGTCCGGGGCGTCCGCCGCGGCGGCTGTGCTCAACGAGGCCTTGGATCCGCTGTTGAAGGCCGGGCTTCGCGGGCTGGAGAGCGGCGACTTCATGTCCACGCACTGGCTGGCCAGCTTCGCCTGGGATGCGCTGGGCTCCGTGGCGGCGCTGGACTGAGCTGGCTGGGCGGCAGCCGTTCGCATCACGGAACGCGCAGGATGATCGGGGGAGTTGTCACAGGTCCGCCGCACTGTTCGGAACCGCCCACCCTGGTCCACACCAGGTCAGTCTCCTGCTCTGCAAGCACGGCGCGGTCGGTACTGAGGGCCCGCAGTGTCACGTGCTGCGGGAGCGGCGCCGACGAGACCGTGAAAGCCCACGTGTCAGGAGCCGTCCTGGTGCCGAGGAACGGGGCAGGGGTATGGGCGGAACCGGGAAGAGTTTCCGCGGGAGCCGCGGCACCCGGCACCACGGTTTTTATGGGCGCCGGCGGTCCGTAGTCCGGCTGCCTTTCTGAACACCCCAGGTCGCTGCACAGTTGGACCTCGTCCACGGCGGAATTCTCCCCGGCAAGCGTGACGGTAATGATGCTGGCGTATCCCACGGCCGGGCAGACTGTGCTGCATCCCGCTGCTGGCACCGCCGCCACCAGCAGCACCGCGATGTTCAGGATTCCCCACCCCCGCTTCATGCCTTGAGTGTAGGCTCCTGCGGACAGTCACACTTCGTGCCGCAGGCTCCCGTGGTGCCACCGGCCGCACCCCCGCGGTAGTCTTGGCCCACCACGCGTGGAGCGTGACCTGGGAGCAGCGGGCAGGGTTGTAATGAGCTGGCCACCGCCCGCGAGCCCGAGGAAAGCCGATGCCCCAGCACATCACGACCTGCCCGTCAGACCAAGCCGCAGCAGGGCAAGCCACCACGCCCAAGCCTCGGAGGAAGCGGACCAGGCATCCCCGGATCGCCGCGGGGGACAGAGTGCGCTTCGCCGAGGGAACCGTCTCCGGCACCGGGGTGGTGGACGCCGTGACGTCCGACTACTCCGTTATCTGGGTGTGGACCGACGAAGGCCAGGGCCGGCGGATGTTCCTGCAGGGGTACGGAAGCATCGTGTCCGCCGTCTAAACCGGCCAGTACTGCTGAACGGACGCCGCTGCCCGACGCAACGCCCCGCCGTCGAGCATCAATGACGTTTCCTCCAGGCCGAAATCCGTCCACTGGCACACCAGCCGGAGTTCCCCGGCAGGCGGGAGCGGCCAGAGCCAGAGCGTGCCGGTGCCGGAGAACTCGTCGTCGCCGCCGCTGCCTCCGCCGTTGTTGAGAACCAGGACGGGAGGCTCGGGCTGATGATCACGTTCCATGAAGACATGGGGACCCATTGCTCCGGAACTGGCTTTGGCGCCGTCCGGAAATTCGACGCCGAACATCAGGCCGGTCTGCTTCCCGCTGCCGCGGCGGATCCCCATGCCCGGCTGGAAGAACAGGTGCTGCAGGTCGGCCCAGTCCTCGTCGGACTGATCTGCGCGGCGGAAAAGCCAGGACAAACTGAATGCGCAGCCGGTGGAAAAGACGTCGGCGCTCTTGACCGCCACCACCATTTCAGGGGTCCGGCTCACGAACTCGCCCAGGTGGACAACGGCGGGCAGTTCATACAAGGGGGCGCCCGCCCACGGGGGCGGCACGAACCGTGCCGACCGCGACCGCAGCGGCAGGGGAGGGGTGGGGAAGTCCTTGAAGAAGGTCATGGTGGTCCTTGAAATCCGCTGGCTGCGACCGACCAGCGGAACGGCGGCAGCGCCGCCCTGGATCCCCCAATCCGTCCTTACCCCGCCAGTCTAGCGTCGGCCGATACGCTGCCACCCGCCGTCGGGCGCTAAAGTCGTGCCATGACCACTGCTGCTCTACGGCCTGTCTACTTCCTGTCGGACAGTACCGGCATCACCGCGGAAACCTTGGGGAATACGCTGCTGACGCAGTTCCCGGTGGACAATTTTGACCGCGTGACCATCCCCTTCATCACCACGGCGGAACAGGCCCGGTCCGTAGTGCGGACCATCGACGGCCTGGCTGCTACCGGGCCCCAGCCGCTGGTCTTTTCCACCGCCGTCAGCAGCGAAATCAGGCAGATCCTGGCCGGCTGCAAGGGCGTCATCGTGGACCTGATCGGAACGCATGTGGGGGTCCTGGAACAGGCGCTCGGGGCACCGGCCAGCGGCGAACCGGGCAGGGCGCACGGGTTGGGGAACGCCGCCCGCTACCAGTCCCGGATGGCCGCGGTGGAGTACGCGATGGAGCACGACGACGGCCAGAGCCTGCGTGCGCTGGAGAAGGCCCAGGTGATCCTGGTGGCCCCGTCCCGGTGCGGCAAGACGCCCACCACCATGTACCTGGCCCTGCAGCACGGGATCTTCGCCGCAAACTTTCCGCTGGTGGATGAAGACTTCCAGCGTGACGGGCTGCCCAAGCCGCTGCGGCCTTTCGTGTCGAAGTGTTTCGGCCTCTCCTCCAACCCGTTAAGGCTCAGCCAGATCCGCACCGAGCGGCGGCCCAGCTCGGCGTATGCGTCGCTGCGGCAGTGCGGTTTTGAGCTGCGCAGTGCCGAGCAACTGTACGTTTCGCACCGGATTCCATACCTTAACTCGGCCACCGTGTCCGTGGAGGAAATGGCAGCCACCATCCTGCAGCGGATGAACCTCAAGCACTAGCAAAAAAATTCACAAACGTGGTGTGGCGCACATCATGTGGAAACTGTGCGGCAGACCTGAAACTGTGGACAGGATCTTTTCTTCCGGCCGGCACTACCGTGTCCGGGCGGCCACGCCTACGCCACCCCACTGCAAAGGAGCAGCAATCATGACGACAGACGTTCTGTGGTTCTCTGAACTTGGACTCAAGGACCTGGACAAGGTGGGCGGCAAGAACGCCTCCCTGGGCGAGATGGTGCAGAACCTGACTTCTGCCGGCGTCCAGGTTCCGGACGGGTTCGCCACCACGGCGGACGCATACCGCAGGTTCCTGTCCGATTCAGGCCTGGACCAGAAGATTGCCGACCGGTTGGTGGGGCTGGACACCGATGACGTGACGGCCCTGGCCGCGGCCGGCCAGGAAATCCGCTCCCTGGTGCGCGACACGCCTTTCCTGCCGGACTTCGAGGCGCAGGTCCGCGAGGCGTACCAGCAGCTGGTGGACAAGCACGCCGGCTCCGCCGACCTGTCCTGGGCTGTCCGGTCCAGCGCCACGGCCGAGGACCTTCCCGACGCCTCGTTCGCCGGGCAGCAGGAAACCTTCCTGAACGTCCGCGGGATCGAGAACATCCTGCAGGCCATCAAGGACGTCTTCGCCTCGCTCTACAACGACCGTGCCATCGCCTACCGCGTGCACCACAAGTTCGAGCACGCCGAGGTGGCACTCTCCGCCGGCATCCAGCGCATGGTGCGCTCCGACGTCGGCGCTTCCGGCGTCATGTTCACCATGGACACCGAGTCCGGCTTCCAGGACGCCGTGTTCGTCACCTCCTCCTACGGGCTGGGCGAAGCCGTGGTGCAGGGTGCCGTGAACCCGGATGAGTTCTACGTGTACAAGCCCGCCCTGGCCGCCGGCCGTCCCGCAATCCTCAAGCGCGGCCTGGGCGAGAAGGCCCTGCAGATGACCTACACCGACAGCAGCGAGATCGGCCGCACCATCGATTTCGTGCCGGTGGAGGAGTCCCTGCGCTCGCGCTTCAGCCTGACGGACGACGACGTGGAGCAGCTTGCGCGGCACGCCGTCGCCATTGAGAAGCACTACGGCCGCCCCATGGACATTGAGTGGGGCAAGGACGGGACCGACGGCGGCCTGTACATCCTGCAGGCGCGCCCGGAAACCGTGCAGTCCCGCCGCGCCCCCGGCAGCATGAGCCGGTTCCGCCTGAACGGCACCGGCCCCGTCCTGGTCGAAGGCCGCGCCATCGGCCAGCGCATCGGCGCAGGCAAGGTCCGGATCCTCACCGCCATCGACCAGATGGCTTCCTTCCAGACCGGCGACGTCCTGGTGGCCGACATGACCGATCCCGACTGGGAACCGATCATGAAGCGAGCCTCCGCGATCGTCACCAACCGCGGCGGACGCACCTGCCACGCCGCGATCATCGCCCGCGAACTGGGGATCCCCGCCGTCGTCGGCACCGGCAACGCAACTGACGCCCTGTCCGACGGCCAGGAAGTCACCGTGTCCTGCGCCGACGGCGAGACCGGCGCCATCTACGAGGGCCTGCTGGACTTCAGCGTCGAGGAAACCGGCATCACCCAGATGCCCGAGGCCCCGGTAAAGGTCATGATGAACGTGGGCACGCCGGAACAGGCGTTCACGTTCGCGCAGCTGCCCAACCACGGCGTGGGCCTGGCCCGGCTGGAGTTCATCATCAACCGGCAGATCGGCATCCACCCCAAGGCCCTGCTGAACCTTGACAGCCAGCCGGAGGACGTGGCCGCCCAGATCCGGGAGCGGATCAGCGCCTACGACAGCCCCCGCGACTACTACATCAAGCGGCTGGCCGAGGGCGTGGCCACCATCGCCGCGGCGTTCGCGCCGGAACCGGTGATCGTGCGCATGTCCGACTTCAAGTCCAACGAGTACGCCAACCTGATCGGCGGTCCGGCCTACGAGCCGCACGAAGAGAACCCGATGATCGGCTTCCGCGGAGCGTCCCGCTACCTGGAACCGTCCTTCCGGGACTGCTTCGATCTCGAGTGCGAGGCGCTGTCCTTCGTCCGCAACGAGATGGGCCTGACCCACGTCAAGCTGATGATCCCGTTCGTGCGCACGCTTGACGAGGCGCAGGGCGTCATCGAGCTGCTCGCCGAGAACGGCCTGCGCCGCGGCGAAAACGGCCTTGAGGTCATCATGATGTGCGAGCTGCCGTCCAACGCGCTGCTGGCCGACGAGTTCCTGGAGTACTTCGACGGCTTCTCCATCGGCTCCAACGACATGACCCAGCTGACCCTGGGCCTGGACCGCGACTCGGCCATCGTGGCCAACAGCTTCGACGAGCGGGACGCTGCCGTGAAGAAGCTGCTCAGCATGGCCATCAAGGCCTGCCGGGCCCGCGAAAAGTACGTCGGCATCTGCGGCCAGGGCCCCAGCGACCACGCGGACTTCGCCGAGTGGCTGGTGCAGGAAGGCGTCAACTCCGTTTCGCTGAACCCGGACACCGTGGTGGACACCTGGATCCGGCTCGCCGGGGCGGCGGAGCCGGCCTCGGACGTTTCCGCGGCCGCCGGCGTTTAGCCGGTAGCCCCCTTACCCCTGGGCCGGCTCGGGCAGCAGCCCGAGCTGGCCCAGGAGTTCCATCTGGTCGAAGTACGCGTGGTGTTCCGTGATCACGCCTGCCTCCACTCTGGCAACGTCGCAGCTTCGCACCCTGACCTGCCTGCCGGCGGGCGGCAGCGTACCGCCGGCAGGGAGCCTCAGCTGCCCGGTGTTCGTGCCAACAACAAAGCCTTCCACGACGGCCACGGCACCAGCCTCATGCGTGGCCAGCCGTTCGTACGTGACGTCCGGCATGGCTTCCCAGAAGTGGAAGAAATAGTCCGCGATTGCCTCCCTGCCGCTGATCCCGGCCTGGTCCGGAGTCCGGATTACGGCGTCGACGGCGTAGCAGTTCTCCAGCGTTTCCTTGTCCTTTGCGTCCATGGCCGCCATCAGCCGGTCCATGACGTCGCGTGCCTGTCCCATTACAGCCTCCATTGATGCTTCGGCGCCCGGCACGGCGCCGGCGTCATGAAGGAAAAGTACGACGGCGGCGGGCAGCCCGGCGATCCCCTCACCGGGCGTTTCGGGGGAAGCCGGAAACCCCCAAATTGGGGGATTGCCGCACCGCCGGCCGGGACGATACTGGAGGTATGTGGGAGGAACGCGCGGAGCGTGCCCGGCGGGACGTCGCCGCAATGGCCGCCGGCGGGATGGACCTGGCCGACCTCTACACCTCGGCACTCGCCGTCGTGCAGCGGGAGGTGCCGTTCGAGCAGGGATGCTGGGCCGCCGTCGACCCCGACTCCATGGTGATGACGTCCATCATCAACTGGCAGCCGTGGCCGGTCAGCGGGCACCAGTTTGAGGAGTACTTCCTGCGCTTTGCCCAGTCCGAATACACGGGCCGGGAGCCGAACACTTTCGTGGAACTGCTGCGGCGTCCCCGCCCCATCGCCAGGATTTCTGACGCGCTGCACCGGGACGTGGTCAGCAGCGTCCGGATCAACGACCTGCTCAAGCCCCTGGGCCTGGAACATGAGCTGCGGGCCGCGTTCCGGGTGGACGAGGCGTGCTGGGGGGTGGGCAGTATCTTCCGGGAGGGCGGCCGCGACTTCACCGACCGGGAGGTGGAATTCCTGGCTGCGGTGTCCGCCACCCTGGCTGCGGCGACCAGGGCGGCTGTCCGCGTGGTGCACCCAACGGGACCCGCCGGCGTCGGGCCTGTCATTGTCCTTGCCGGGCTGCACGGCGACCTGCGGGCAGCGACGCCCGCCGCCGCCTCCTGGCTGGCCGCGGTGGAGGACGTAGCACCCGGCCGCTTCAGCCAGATCCTCTATTCCGTCGTGGCACAGGCGCATGCCGCGGTGTCCGGAACTGCCCGGGCGAGGATGCGGGACGCCGGGAACAACTGGGTAGTGCTGCAGGCCAGCCGGCTGATCACCGGCGATGACCCGGAGCAGATGGTGGTCACCGTGGAACCTGCCACCACCCATGAACTCGCGGGCCTGCTGCTGATGGCGTACGGCGTTACGGCCCGGGAGCGGGACGTCTGCCTGGAGGTGCTGTCCGGTGGTTCGACAGCGGAGATTGCCGGGCGCCTGTTCATCTCCCCGCATACGGTGCACGACCACCTGAAGTCGGTCTTCGAGAAGGTGGGCGTTGGGAGCCGGGGGGAGCTGGTGGCGCGGCTGGTGGCCTGAATCGCGGGAGGTTCCGATGCATGCCCTGACGACATCGGTGCGAACCCACCCGCTGCCGTGGTTCTTCGGCGTGACCTTCCTCCTGTCCTGGGGCGCCATCGTGACGGCCGTGTGGGTGGTCACCGGGGGCCTCTCGCCCACACCGGAACAGTTCCAGCGCACCATCCCCGCCACCGTGCCGGCCATGCTGCTGGGACCCGCGGTGGCGAGCCTGGTCCTGACCGGGTTCGTGTCGGGCAGGGAAGGGTACCGGGAGCTCTGGGCACGTCTGCTCACTTGGCGGGTCGACCGGCGCTGGTACCTCTTCGCCCTGCTGGTCGCTCCCGTGACGCTGGCCGCCCCCGTGCTGGTGCTCTGGATATCCTCCCTGGATTATGCGCCTCGGATCGCCACGGAACCGGACAGGGCCGGGACACTCGTCACCGGCGTTGTGCTGGGGCTGGTGGTCGGGCTTCTCGAGGAGATCGGCTGGACCGGGTTCGCCGTTCCCAGGGCCAGGCAGCATTACAGCGTTCTCTGGACCGGCGTCCTGGTGGGGGTGGTGTGGGGCGCCTGGCACTTCTTCGTAAACTACTGGGGCGGCGGCGGGACGAACGGGGGCGTGCCCCTGGCAATCTTCATGTCGCTGTGGGTTGCCGCTGTCTTGGCCGGCCAGCTTACGGCCTACCGGGTGCTCATGGTTTGGGTCTATGACCATACGGGGAGCCTGCTCGTGGCGGCGTTGATGCACGCCAGCCTGTCGGCATTCCAGTTCATCCTCAACCCGCTGGCACCGGGAGTTCCCCAGCAGGTCTACCCGTGGGGGCAGGCGGCCATCATGTGGCTGCTGGTTGCCGCCGCGGCACTGACCAGCCGGGGTGAAATGACAGGTCCGCGGCGGTTCCGGCCGATCCACGTCCGGTCCCGGCACCGGCCACCGCGAAGGCGGAGGTAGCCTACAACGACTTGCGGGCGGTCGCCGCGAGATGCTGCGCGGGATCGAACCGGTCGAAGGATGAGGAGCCAATCACGAAGATGCCGCGCTGGGGGATCCAGAAGTCACCCAGCCGGGTCTGTGTCTGCAGGGCCTGCGGAGCGCCCAGGTCTTCGCCGCCGAGGGTTGCGGTGCTGCGGGAGATGAACCACATGCGCCGGGGTTTGGCCCGGAACCCCTGTTTGTTGGGTACCCGGCCCGTGAGCCCGAGGCGTCCCGCACTGAGCATGGGGCCGGCGGCGGAACCCATGGTTTTCAGGAACGCCTTGTTGGACAGGAGCCTGTTGGGCAGCGCCGTCATCACTGCGCTCATGGCGGCAGTAATGGGCGTTGATTCGAGTTCCACATTCCAGGTGAGGTCTACGTCCTGGCCAACGGCCACGGTGAAGGATGTGTCGCCGGTCCAATCGACGCTGACGTCGCACTGGAAAGCCTCCTCGAGGTCCGCACTGAAATAGCGGGCGCAGGAGACGTCGGGTGCAGCGCTCGCATAGATGGTCCAGGAGCCGGAGGGGCGGCGGAGCCACACCGAGGTGTAGCCCGGCCCCACGCTGGTCACCGGGAAACGCCGCATGGCCAGGACGTGGCCCGTGCTGAAGGTCAGGCCCATCACGCCGTATCCGGAGAACCGCTCGTCGTCTCCGGGGGTGAGCGTGGCGTGGTGTTCCGCCTCGAGGGCCTGCGTCCGGATGGTCTTCATGGCTTCCCGCCTCCGCATGAATGGTGGGCTGAGTTTACGCCCGGCCCCGCACAGCTACAACGGCCTGGAGTGCTCGCTTGGTCTTACGTGCAGGCTTCCTTTGCCGTGCGGCAGGCCTACTTCATCGCGCCCGTGAGCATGCCTCCCACATAGTACTTCTGGAGCAGGACGTAGATAACGATGCAGGGAACGATGGTCACCGCGACGCCGGCCTGCAGCGCCCCCCAGTCCAACGTCCCAAAGGTGCCGCTGGAGAGCACGTTCAAGGCAACGGGAAGGGTGTACTTGGACTGGTCCGTCATCAGGATCAGCGCTGCGAAGAACTCGTTCCACGAGGCGAAGAAAGTGAACAGCGCCGTGCTGATGACGCCCGGGATGGCCACCGGAAGCAGCACCCGGACCATCGCCCGCAGCACCCCGCACCCATCCACCAGAGCGGCTTCCTCGATGCTCGACGGCAGGGCGGCAAAAGAGTTCCGCATCAGGAAGATGCCAAAGGGCAGGTTGAAGGTGGTGTACACGAGCATCAGGCCCACGAGGTTGTTGGTCAGGCCGATCTGGTGCAGCACCAGGTACAGCGGAGTGATGACCGCCTGGAAGGGAATCATGAAAGTGGCAAGCGTGGCAAAGAACAGCAGGTTGCTGCCCCGGAACCGGAGCCTGGCGAACCCGTAGCCGGCGAGTGTGCTCAGCACGATGGTCAGGAGGGTGGCACCAATGGAGACCAGGACGCTGTTGCCCAGCTGCTGGATGAAGCCCGCGCCGCCGTTCTCGTTGGTGAAAAGCTTGGCGAAGTTCCCCCACGAGAAAGTACCGGGGAACAGCGTCGGCGGCGCGGCAGCGGCCTCGGCGGGGGACTTGATGGACTGGGAGACCACCACCCAGAACGGATAGAGGAACAGTGCCGCGAGGCTGATGTTGATGATCCACCAGGCTGCGCGGGGCACCGGGCGGAGACTGGACTGCAGTGAAGTCATGGAGGGGTCCGTTTCCGATGTGGTGGACTAGTTGTGATCCGAGTTGCGAAGGATGAGCATCTGGACGGCGCTGACGAGGGCGAGCACGATCATCAGCAGAGCCGAAAGCGCGGCGCCGTAGCCGAGCTGGAAACCCTGGAAGGAAACCCGGTAGATGTGGTACACCGCGGTAATGGTCTGGTTTGCCGGACCGCCGCTGGTCATAATGTAGAACTGGTCGAAGGCAAGCAGGGAGCCGGCCACTGAGAAGACGAGCACCAGGGCGAGGGTGGGCCGCAGCAGCGGCAGGATGATGTACCGGAACACCTGCGTCCGGCTGGCACCGTCGATCCTGGCCGCCTCTTCGAGTTCAACGGGAATGGACTGCAGCCCCGAGTTCAGCAGCAGCATCTGCATGCCGGCAACCTTCCAGACCACCATCGCGCACACGATGCCCAATGCGGTGGCGAAGGTACCAAACCAGTTGTCCGAGTGGGAGGCCAGGCCGCCGCGGGTGAGCAGGTCCAGCATGGGCCCGATGTTGGGCTGGGCCATGAAGAGCCACAGGTAGCCGGCGGCGGCGAAGCCGACCACTACCGGCAGGAAGTAGATGGACTGGAAGACCCTGGATGCTTTTCCGGGGCGCCGGATCAGCAGTGCCAGCGCGATTCCGATCACCAGCAGCAGGGGAGTCATGATCAGCGTATAGAGCAGGGTGAACCCGGCCGCCCGCAGGAAGTCCTGGTCCTGGAATGCGGCCGCGTAGTTGCCGAGTCCGATGAAGCTGATCTTTCCAAGCAAAGGCCAGCGGTTCAGGGACATCCACAGCATCAGGACCACGGGTAGGAAGAAGAAGACGGTGAGGAGGATCAGCGCGGGGCTGACCACCGCGGCGCCGAGCCTGCTGCGCGAGGTGGAAAGGGTCCGGCGGCGCCGTTGGGGGCGCGGGGGCACCGACGGGCGTCCGGATTTTCCGGGCCGCGCCGTCATGAGGGTGTTGTGTGCCAAGGTAGTTCTCCTTTAGGACAAGACGGGTGCTGCCGCGGCCCGCGGCAGCACCCGTGGAATGTCAGGGTCCGGTCTGGATGATCTGCTGGGCAGCCTGCTGCGCCTTCTGCTGCGCGGCCTGGACGTCGCCGCCGAAAACGGCCTCGTTGATCATGGTGGCCCATGGCCCGTTGTTGTCGTTGAACAACTTGTTTTCCACGACGCTGTACGGGGTCTTTCCGGTCTCCAGGGCCTTGCTGAAGATCTCGTTGCGGGGATCCGCCGAGGCATACACGCTCTTCACGAGGTCGGTCCGGACCGGAACGATGGAGTTCTTGGCCAGCAGGGTCTGGGCCTCGTCGCCGGTGGCCCACTTCACGAAGTCCCATGCTGCAGGCTTGTTCTTCGACCCTGTGGTGACCGCGATGTTGTCACCGCCCGCGAAGGAAGCGGACCCCCCGTTCTCGCCAGGGATGGGGGCGATGCCGTAGTCGATCTTCTTGTCCGTGTTCAGGGTCTGCGTGAAAAAGGCGCCGAGCACCACCATGCCCACTTTTCCGGCCTGGAACAGGGCTGGCTGGGCTGTGCCGGAATCGGTCTTCGCCGCCTCAGGCATCACGCCGGCGTCGTGCATCTGCTTGTAGAACGTCAACGCCTTGGTTACCTCTGGGGAATCCAGCTTGGCAGTCTTGCCGTCGGCGGAGAGCACGTCGCCGCCGCTGGCCCAAACGCTGGGCGTGAACTCGAAGATGTTGCAGCCGCCGCATTGTCCGGCCATGGTAAAGCCATAGGTGTCGGGGCCCAGCGCGCGGATCTTCTTTGCTGCGTTGAGGATCTCCTCGTAATTCGCCGGCGGCTTGGCCGGATCCAGGCCTGCCTTTTGGAAGAGTTCCTTGTTGTAGAACAGCACGGACGCTTCCGCCGTGAAGGGCAGGGCATAGGTCTTGTCCTCCCAGGTGGAGAGGCGCGCGTGGGAGGGGCTGAGCTTGTCCTTGTATGGCAGCTTGGATGCCTCGTCCGTGATGTCCTGCAGGACGCCGGTGGAGGCGAAGTAGGGAAGGTAGACCAGGTCGATCGATGCCACATCCGGTCCCGACCCGCCGGCGCTGGCGGTGCCGAATTTCTGTACGAAATTCCCGCTGGGAACGATGGTCACCTGGACCTGCGCCTTGTGTGACTTGTTGTACGCATCCGCAAGGATGTCCATGAACCCTTTCTGCGAATCGCGTGCCCAGAGCGTGATGGTACCGCTGGCCTCCTCGCCGGAGGAGGCCTGCAGCGAGTCTGAGCTGGAGGATCCGCCGCAGCCTGTGGCTGTGAGGGTGAGGGATGCCGCCAGCGCCAGTGCTGCGGCGAGTTTTGTCCGTTTCATTTGCCGTTCCTCTTCATAGGGATGGGGTGGAGGTGCAACTAGGCGACGGGGATCCAGACCCGCATGGCGGCAGGGCCGCGGTTGGCCCAGCGGAAATACGGAATGGCAGTCAGCGGAACGGGACTCTGCTCCGTGGTACCAGCTCCGCTGCTGTAGAGCGGCCGCTGCCCGGCTTGGCGGGCTATACCTGCGGCCTTGAGGGCGGTGCGCACCCCCGGGATGCCCTCCGCCGGGACGATTTCCACCGGAGCGGACGTGTCGATGGCGAGGTCTTCGAGTACCACGCCATCTGGCTGGTCATGCTGCTCCAGGCAGTAGACCACCGGCCCGCGCACCAGGGCGACGGTTCCGCGCACGGCGTCCACGTGGGGGTGAGCGCTAACAATACGGACCGGCATGGGCAGGGTGAGCAGAACTGTGGTGCTGCCTTCCCAGTTCCGGCGCAAACGGACGTAGCCTGACGCGTCCGGCACTGCTTCCACCGCTGTGCCGTCGATGGCCACCTGCGGGTCCTCGCACCAAGCAGGGACGCGTACAGAAAGTGTCCACTCGCCGGCAGGGGCCGTAACCTCAATGCTGGCTTTTTCGTCCCACGGGTATTCAGTTGAGGTGGCAACCGTTACTTCTCCGCCGAAGGGTTCGCCTGACGCCCGCACCTCGCCGTCGTGCAGCAGTTGAAGCTGCAACCCGGATTCATCCTGCGTGGCCACGTAGTGGTGCAGGGATGCCACCAGGCGCGCCAGGTTCGGCGGGCAGCAGGCGCATGCGTACCAGGACAGGCGTTCCGACGGCGCGTCCTCGGTGGATCCGTCATGGCCTGTACGCAGCTGCAGGGGATTGGAATAGAAGAAGCTGTTGCCCTCAACGGAGGTCGAAGCGGCGATCCCGTTGTAGAGTGCACGCTCCATCTCATCGGCGTATTTGCCGTTGCCGGTAGCGAGCAGGAGCCGCCAGCTGAAGTGCAGGCTCGCGATGGAGGCGCACGTCTCGGCATAGGCGCGGTCCGGCGGCAGCTCAAAGGCGTCGCCGAATGCCTCGTCCCGGTGGCGCGATCCCAGGGCACCTGTCAGGTAGGCCTTTTGGGTGAATATGTTCTCCCAGAGCGACTCGGCGGCCTCCAGCAGGGACGCATCGCCGCTTTCGAGGTAGGCATCGGCTACTCCCGTGGAGAGGTAGACCTGGCGCACCGCGTGCCCTGTTGCCTCGTGGGCGGCCTTGCGGATGGGAAGGTGGTCCTGGAAATACTGGCGGCCGAACCGGTCGTCGGGAAGGATGCCGTGGCCGCGCAGGTCCAGCTGGCGGACTGCGGTATCGAGGTAGCGCTTGTCTCCGGTCACCCGGTAGAGCTCCACCAGCGCCGTTTCCACTTCCGGGTGTCCGTCAATCTTTTCGACGCCGCCCGGGCCGAAGGTCTCCACGATGCAGTCAGCCACCCGGCGGGCGACCTCCACAACGGTTCCGTTTCCGGTGGTGCGGGCCACTGCCACAGCGGCTTGCAGCAGGTGGCCGGCCGTGTACAGTTCATGGCTCCATTGCAGCTTGTCCCAGCGCTGGCCGGGCTCAACACCTTGGACCCACGTGTTCAGGTAGCCGTCCGGCTCCTGCACTTTGGCGAGCAGTGCACCCATCGATTCCAGGTACTCTTCCCAGCGCGGGTCCGCCTGGCGGCCGGCCTCCCACCCCACCGCTTCCAGCGTCTTGTACAGGTCTGTGTCCTGGAACCAGAAACCACGGAACGACGCGTCGCTCTCTCCCGCCAGTCGCCGGAAGTTGTCCAGCGCGCCGCTGGATTCCACATTCGCTATGCAGTGGGGAATGGTGGCAGTCCGGTTTAGCTCCTGCCAACTGCCCAGGTGTCCCTCCGGGCGCAGCCGCGCCGAGTGGAAGGCCAGCGGGCGAACCGCATAATGTCCGGACGCCGTCGCCCCGACTGGCCCCGCTGCCGTCCCGTTGCCGGCTCCCCGGCCTGCAGCCGGTGCCGGAATATCGTGAACAGATGTCATCAATGACCTCTTTCATAATCTGAATCGAAGGGTGATGCGACAGAATCGCGAAAGCCAACTAGGAAAATCAGGAAATCGTCTTCCGAGCCCCGACTCTAAGTGACCTGCGTCTCACCTGTCAATGGTTTCTGGTAGGCTTTACAAGGGTTACGGGCAGTTCGTGCAGTCGGGGGAGCTTGTATTCCGCGTCAGGAGAGGGAGGCATGTCGGAAAATAGTTTCCGCAATTCCGGCATAGCGGCAGTAGCCGCGCTCGCGGGAGTTTCGACCGGGACGGTGTCAAAGGCCCTGAACGGCACGGGCCAGCTGCGGGAATCGACCCGGCTGCGAGTCCGGGCTGCCGCTGAAGAGGTTGGCTGGCTGCCCAACGGCGCGGCACGGAGCATCCGCAGCGGCAGGACCTACACCGTGGGGGTGATCACCACGGACAGCTACGGACGTTTCAGCATCCCGATTCTTCGTGGCGTCGAGGATGCACTTGGCTTCGGAGAGATGCTCTGCTTCCTTTGCGACAGCAGGGACGACCCCATCCGGGAGCAGCACTACGTTCGGACACTCCTGGCACGGCAGGTTGACGGGATCATTGCCGTCGGGCGCAAAGTGGATCCACGGACGCCGCTCGGGGAGAACCTGCCAGTGCCCGTCATCTATGCCTTCGCCCCATCCACCGACCCGCAGGACTGCTCAGTCACCGCGGACGAGCGTGGTGGCGCACGCCGGGCCGTTGACCACCTGGTGAAGACCGGCAGGCGCCGGATCGCCCACATCACCGGCCTGGAAAACCATGCGTCCGCTGCACTGCGCGCGGAAGGATTCCTTGCCGCCATGGCCGAGCAGGGACTGGAGCCAGTGGGGGATGTCTGGTACGGAAGCTGGAGTGAGGAATGGGGACACAACGGGGTACGCGCGCTGCTGGCCAACCATCCGGACGTAGACGCCATCTTCTGCGGCAGCGACCAGATTGCGCGGGGCGCCGCCTATGAACTCGAGCGGCATGGCCGGTCGATCCCCGGCGATGTAGCGCTGATAGGCGTTGACAACTGGTCCCCGTTCACCGACGGGTACCGGCCGCATCTTTCCAGCGTGGACCTGAATCTGTCCACCATCGGCCGCCGCGCCGGCGAGGCCCTGCTGTCAGCGCTGGACGGCGTGCCGCGCCCGGGCATTCAGATCGTGGACTGCGACCTCATTGTGCGGGAGTCCTCCGGTCTCCGGGGCTGACAGGCCGTCCGCAGCGGCGTCCAACTGCAGCCTGCCGGCATCCCGCAGGCCAACCTTCACGGTTCCGGGGGCCGCCGGTGCCGGTGGTGGAGCTCGTAGTGGTCGAACACGTCGGAGGACGTGTCTCCCACATGGCCGAACTTTCCGCGCAGCACTTCCGCCAGGTCATCCAGCGCCGCGTAGAGCATCCGCCCGGCGAACTGGAGTTCGGCGTTGCCGCTGCCCTGGGCCTCTGAAGCCAGCTGATCGGCATAGGCAAGAGTGGCCGGAAGCGATCCCCGTTGCTCCACCTCGTGGAAGTAGTAGGTCTCGTTGAAGGACAGAAGGTCGATGCTCACGGCCGCCACGTTCTCAGCCATCGACTCCAGCATCCCTGCGGCATGGCGGGCTTCCAGCGAAGCGATGCCTGCCGGTCCCGCTGCTTCCCGGAACAGGTTCAGCTGGTGGGCCAGCGCCCGCCGCCTGCTCAGCGCCGGGTAGGTCTGCAGGATCCACGAGACCGTGGCGGTCAGCAGGCCAAAACCGGCCACGGCCTGGAAAGCCATCACCAGCCGAAGGACCGGATGGACGGCCACGATTTCGCCGAACCCTGCGGTGGAGAGTGCCACCAGCGAAATGTAGAGCGCCTCGGCGAAGTCGGCCTGGCGCGGGATGTCGCTTGAGTAGGAGAAGCCGCCCGGCAAATGGGGGAGGTACAGCAGTGCCCAGCCCACGGCGGCAAAAGTGGCCCAGGCGGCAATGACGGCCGCCATGGCCAGCGGCGCCGCGATGGAGGAGGCCCCGCCCCTGACTTTTTTCGAGACCAGCCAAAACGCCCGCATGATGGTCCGGCCCACCGGGCCCGAGCCATGCGGGTACAGCAGCGTCAGGAAGACATCGGCGATCATCAGCACAATCAGCGCTGCGCCAACCGCCGTCAAAAGCGCGCCCTCGAAGTCCATGCCTCATCTTAAGTGCCGGGGAGTGCCGGTCCGCTGGCTAGGCTGGCGCCATGGACTTTCATCTTTGCCAAGCCACGCCGGAGGACGCCGAAACGGTGGTGTTCATGCAGACGCAGGCCCACGAGGAGTGCTACCCCCACCTGCTGTCACCGGAGTTCTTCCGCAGGCGCAGGGCAAGCATCCCCGAACGGGTGGAGCGGCGGCGGGCCTTCCTTGCCGTGAAGGATCCGCGGATCCTCGCCTTCGACGCCGGCAACCAGCTGGTGGGCTACGCGGACGCCGGCCCCGGCCGGGAGGAAGATGCCCCGGAAGCCCTGGAACTGTATTCCATCTACACTCTCCGGCGCACGTATGGGACGGGTCTGGGGGCAGCGTTGGTGGACGCCGCCGTCGGCTCCGGCCCCGCCTACCTCTGGGTACTGGAGAACAATCCGCGCGCCCTGGCCTTTTACCTGAAGCAGGGGTTCCGGCCGGACGGCAGGCGCAACACCCTGCCGCCCGAATGGGACGCCCTGCCCGAATTCCGGCTGGTCCGGCGCGCTAAGGAGGCAACGGGCCGTTGAGGCGCACCTACGCCTACTTCGCCACGCTGGTGGGCATGGTCTGCGTGGCGTTCATCCTCGCCATGCTCTTCCTTCCGCTGACGCGCACCGTCCGCAGCGACGTGCTGCAGGGCTTCCTGATCGGCTTTGGCCTGGCTTTCGTTACTGCCCAGGTGTACGCCCGGATCAAAGCCGTCCGGGCGAACGGGTGGATCACCATGCCCGGCCTGGGCGATCCGGGCAACGGCGTGCTGATGCGCGCTGCCTGCGCCCAGTTGTTCCCGGGCCCTGTGAATACAGCGGAAGAGGCGGTTTACTGGTGGGCCAACTCAGACGCCTCAGGCGCCCAACTGACCGGCCAGCACCAGTACGTCCTCCGGTTCCCGCCCGGCGGACTGCCGCCCACCAACGCCTTTTGGTCACTGACGATGGGTGACGCCCGGAACCGCTTCGTCCCCAACCCCCTCCGGCGGTACAGCGTGAGCGACAGGTCCGGACTGGTCCCCGGCCCGGACGGCTCCGTTGAGGTCTACATCCAGGCCACCCCTCCGGCAGGCCGCGAACCTAACTGGCTGCCCGCCCCGGCTGGAAAGTTCATTCTCTGGCTGCGGGTCTACGAGCCCGGCCCGGCGGTCATGGACGGAATTTATGTGGTACCCCCAGTGGCCAGGGCGGAAACGTGACGTCATGAGGCTGGAACACCTGCTCATCTTCGGCACGGTCATGGCGGCCACGTGGGTTGCTGCCACGTACTTTTGGCCGCGCATGCTCCTGTCCGTGTTCAAGCGGGCCATCCTGGTCAAAGGCTTCGGCGACGGTCCCGTTCCCGTCAACACCCTCTACACCCAGTCGGAAGCACTCTTCGCTGATCCACTCGATATGCCCGCGGGCACGTCCAAAGTGGCAGCTGCCGGCGTCAACCGTGACACCCTCCTGACGTTGGGTTGGCTGGACCTCTCGAAAGGTCCACTGGTGCTGCACGTGCCTGACATGGGAGGGCGCTACTACAGCGTGCAGTTCACCAACCCGCACACCAACACCAACTTCGCCTACGTCGGCAAGCGCACCACCGGCACAGGGGCAGGGGACTTCCTCATCACCGGGCCGGGCTCGAGCGGCGCCATCCCCGAGGGGGTGCGGCACATCTCCTCGCCCACCCGTTCCGTGCTCCTCATCGGCCGGGTACTGGTCTACAACGATGCCGACCTGCCAACCGCGCACGGGCTCGCATCGCAGCTGCGGTTGTCGCCGCTTCGGTGACGGTGGAGGAGAGGCAGCGTTCGACGGCGGCGCGGGGCTGAGTGGGCGCCTCGGGCTTGGGTGCCGCGCAGCATTACAGGGCCCGGGTGAGGGTCCGGCCCACAGTGAGTCCGGTGAAGATGCACCCGCCGAGGAAGGTGCCTTCGAGCGCGTTGTACCCGTGGGCGCCGCCGCCGCCGAATCCGGCAGCCTCGCCGGCGGCGTACAGGCCCTGGATGGGAAGGCCGTCGTGTCCCAGTGCCTGGCCGGACAGGTTGGTCTGGATCCCGCCCAGTGTTTTGCGCGTGACCACATGCAGCCGCACGGCAATCAGCGGACCGGCTTTCGGGTCCAGGATCCGGTGCGGCTTGACGGTGCGGAACAGCCTGTCGCCCAAATAGCGCCGGCTGTTGCGGATGCCCGCTACCTGGGTGTCCTTGGAGTAGGGGTTCCGGATCTCGGCGTCGCGCTCCTCGATCTGCCGCCTGAGCTGCCCGTGGTCCAGCAGCGGCTGGTCTGTCAGTCCGTTCATCCCGTGGACCAGGTCCGCCAGGTTGTCCGCCACCACAAAATCAGCGCCGTGCTCCTTGAACGCCTCGATGGGACCGGACGCGCCGCGGCCCAGCCGGGCCTTCAGCAGCAGCTTGAGGTCCCGGTTGGTGATGTCCGGGTTCTGCTCCGAGCCGGAGAGGGCGAACTCCTTCTCGATGATGCGCTGGTTGAGGATGAACCAGGAATGGTCGTACTGCTGGATGTCCGGGGTTGTCCGCAGGAGGCGGAGGGTTCCCAGGGTGTCGTAGCCGGGCAGGCCGGGGGAGGGGAGCCGCCGGCCCAGGGCGTCGAACCAGAGCGACGACGGGCCGGGCAGGATCCGGATGGCGTGGCCCGGCCAAATGGGGTTCCAGTTCTGGATGCCCTCCGTGTAGTGCCACATGCGGTCCCGGTTCACCAGCCGGACGCCTGACTCGTCGGCAATGTCCAGCATCCGGCCGTCCACGTGCTCCGGCACCCCGGTGACCAGCTTCGACGGCGCCGTCCCCAGCCGGTCGGGCCACCAGCGCCGCACCTGGTCATGGCTGCCGCCGATCCCGCCGGATGCGACCACAACGGCCTGGGCCCGCAGTTCGAACCCGCCCACAACGTCCCGGTTGGAGGATACGCCGCGCGGGGACGCGTCCGGCGCCAGCACAGCGCCGCGCACCCCGGTGACCGTGCCGCCGTCGTACGTTAGACCGTCCACCCGGTGCCGGAAGTAAAACCGGACGCTGCCCGCCGACGCCGCCTCCCGGGCCTTGTCCGCGAACGGTTCCGAGACCCCGGTGCCGGTGCCCCACGGGACGTGGAAGCGGGGGACCGAGTTGCCGTGTCCGCCTGCCCTGCCGTCGCCGCGCTCGGCCCAGCCCACCAGCGGCGTGAACCGGATGCCCTGCTCCTGCAGCCAGGCGCGTTTCTCCCCGGCGGCGAACTCCACGTACGCGCGGCCCCACTGCTGCGCCCACTCGTCCTCAGGGTGCGGGCCGGACAGCCGGTCCCACTGCGCCGAGCCCTGCCAGTCCTGCCACGCCAGCCCGAAGGAGTCCTTCACGCCCAGCCGGCGCTGCATCGGGGTGTCCACCAGGAAGAGGCCGCCCAGCGACCAGAACGCCTGGCCACCCAGGTTGGCCTGGTTCTCCTGGTCCACGATTGCCACGCGCTTGCCGGCCCGGACCAGCTCATTGCTGGCAACCAGCCCGGCCAGGCCGGCGCCGATGATGATGACGTCCGCGTCCATGCGATCCCCGCCCTGCCTGAAGATAAGTGAGAGTCCTGCATCAACCTACAGCAGCAGGGCCGGCGGCAGTTCCGGGTTCGCGGGACTCCAAGGGTTTCCCCCACCCCTTTGGTGGGACAATGGAGCCAGGATTCCTGTCACGGTACCGGCCCCGGCACCGGCACGTTCCGCTCATAAACCAGGAGGGGATCCTGATGGACCCCACCACTGTCATTGTGATTGTTGTTGTCATCCTGCTGCTCATCGTTGCGAAGATGTCCATTCGAATCGTGCGCCAATACGAGAAGGGTGTGCTCTTCCGGCTCGGCAGGGTTATCGGTGTCAGGGACCCGGGGCTGCGGCTGATCGTCCCGGTCATCGACCGATTGCCGCTGGTCAGCCTTCGGATCGTGACCATGCCCATCCAGTCCCAGGGCATCATCACCCAGGACAACGTGAGCGTGGACGTCTCAGCGGTGGCCTACTACCGGGTGGTGGACGCCGTGAAGTCCATTGTCGCCATCGAAAACGTTGCCGCGGCCATCGACCAGATCGCCCAGACCACCCTGCGGAAGGTCGTGGGCCAGCACACCCTGGACCAGACCCTGTCCGAGACCGCGCGGATCAACGCTGACATCCGGCAGATCCTCGATGTGCTCAGCGTCGAGTGGGGCGTGGAAGTCACGTTGGTAGAACTGAAGGACATCCAGCTGCCCGAAAGCATGAAGCGCGCTATGGCCCGCCAAGCTGAAGCTGAACGGGAAAAGAGGGCGAAGATCATCGCCGCCGAAGGTGAAGCTATTGCCGCAACAGCCCTCGGTGACGCCTCCGACACCATGATGGCCCATCCGCTGGCCCTGCAGCTTCGAAACCTCCAGTCCCTCGTGGAAATCGGCGTCGACAAGAACACCACCGTGGTTTTCCCGGCACCGCTCATGAGCACCATCGGCGAACTTTCGGCGTTCCTGGCCCGGGAGGGCCAGGCGGCGTCGTCCGGCAAACCACCCATCAAGGCCGCCTGACCGCCGCTCGCCGTAAAATCCGCGCCGCTCAGCGCGCCAACAGTACGTTTGCTGATCAATTGCATGATGATTGCCCAAGGCAAGAGGCTTGGCTCAACAAGGTCTTTAGCCTCTGGATCGATCAGACATCGACGTCATCGAAAGCAAAGGGAATCAACCATGGGCTTCCTGGACCGTGACCACTCCATCGCCCCGCCGGGCTTCAACCGCTGGCTGGTCCCGCCGGCGGCGCTCGCCGTCCACTTGTGCATTGGCCAGGCCTACGCCACCAGCGTGTACAAGACGGCGTTGGTCAAGCACTTCGGGGCCAGCCTGACCGAGGTCGGCGTGGTCTTCTCCATCGCCATCGTCATGCTGGGACTTTCCGCCGCGGTCATGGGCACCTGGGTGGACACCAACGGCCCGCGCAAGGCGATGTTCACGTCCGCGATGTTCTGGGCGGGCGGCTTCCTCATCGGCTCGGCGGGCATCTTCACCCGGCAGCTCTGGCTGGTCTACCTGGGCTACGGCGTGGTGGGCGGCATCGGACTGGGCATCGGCTACATCTCGCCGGTGTCCACCCTGATCAAGTGGTTCCCGGACCGGCCGGGCCTGGCCACTGGCATGGCGATCATGGGTTTCGGCGGCGGCGCGCTGATCGCCAGCCCTGTGTCCCAGGCCCTGCTCAAGGCGTACGACCCCAACTCCGGTGCGCAGGGCTGGGTTGCCAGCGGTGACGCCGTGGGCAAGCTCTTCCTGACCCTCGCCGTCGTCTATCTCGCCTACATGCTGTTCGGTGCGTTCACCGTCCGGGTGCCTGCCGACGGGTGGCGTCCCGCCGGGTTCGACCCCGCCAAGGTCAAGGCGGCCAAACTGGTGACCACCGAAAACGTCTCGGCGAAGAACGCCATCAAGACCCGGCAGTTCTGGCTGGTGTGGGTGGCCCTGTTCTGCAACGTCACGGCGGGCATCGGCATCCTGGAGCAGGCGGCGCCCATGATCCAGGACTTCTTCAGGCAGTCCGACGGCAAATCCCTGGTGAGCGCCGGCGTGGCCGCGGGCTTCGTGGGGCTGCTGTCCATCGGCAACATGTCCGGCCGGTTCGCCTGGTCCGCCACCTCCGACGTCACGGGCCGCAAGCGGATCTACATGGTGTACCTGGGCGTGGGTGCCGTGCTGTACACGGTGCTGGCGCTTGCCGGGTCCAGCGCCACGGCCCTCTACGTGGTGCTCGCCTTCGTCATCATCTCGTTCTATGGAGGCGGCTTTGCCACCGTCCCGGCCTACCTGCGGGACCTGTTCGGGACGTACCAGGTGGGCGCCATCCACGGCCGGCTGTTGACCGCCTGGTCCGCCGCCGGAGTGGCGGGGCCGCTGATCGTCAACAGCATCCTGGACGCGCAGGGCAAGCCGGGCCAGCTGAATGCCGCTTCCTACCAGCCCGCCCTGCTGACCATGGTTGCGCTGCTGGTGATCGGTTTTGTAGCCAACCTGCTGGTCAAACCCGTCGACGCACGGTTCCACGAATCCCGCCCCGAGCGGCATGTATCCACCAGGGAGGCCTGACATGAGCAGCACCGCACACACCCACGGCGCACACGAGCCGGTCAACAAGTCCACCGGAAGGCTGGTCCTGGCGTGGGTCCTGGTAGGGATCCCGCTGGCTTATGGCGTCTTCCAGACGCTGACCCAGGTGGTCGCCCTGTTCGGTTAGTCTCCGCCTGGCGTCAGACTGGCCCGGTTTTGACGGCCGAACGGCGGTGGTTGCCCGTTGTTTCCCTCGCTGTGCGCTGAAAACTGGGCCAGTCTGTGCGCCCGGAAAGCATGCTCGGCGTGACGCCGGTGACCCAGCCTCAGGCCGCGGCGGGCTTCCTGAGCCGCCGGCGCAGGACGGTTGAGGCCACCCATGTCACCAGGCTGCACGCTGCGGCGCCCCAGAGGATGTCCGTCACGGCCACCAGCGCGGTGAAATCCTTCAGCACGGCGAACCCGGTCAGCGCCCATGTGGCGTAGGTGAAGAACCCGAACAGCGCTGCCCCGGTGACCCGCTGCCGCACCGAGGCGTCCGGGTCATTGGGCCGGACGCCGTAGTGCACCATGCCCGCCACAAAGACGACGTAGAACAGCACAGCGCCCGGCAGGTTGGCCTTGGGCGCGAGCAAGTGGCCGATCTGGCCTTGGTAGAGCGGGTTGGCCACCAGCAGGATCCAGATCAGGTCCAGCACGGCGAAAATCACGGCGCTGGCAACGTAGGCGGTCAGCCAGTTCTTGGTGCGGGGGCTCACGGTGGGCTCCTTGGCTCGGGTGCGGTTCAGGGGTGGTTCGCAGCCAGTGCCGGGGCTGGACTGCCGGGAAAGCGGATTGTTCCGGGAAGGGCGGGCCCCGCACACCTGCCAGGTCCACCCATACCACCCCGCTTCTGCTCCGAAGACTAAGTGGACAAGGCCACCAGGGCTGCGTTGTTGTTGGATCCAACCGTGCCCGGAGGGGTGCGGACGGGGACTGCCGTGCAGCAGCGCGCGGCGGACCAGGGGAAAGGAATCTGTCCGTGAACGAAAAGAGCCGCAAGGCCCTCATCAGCACCATCATTGCCGTAGTGGTGGCGGTGCTCATCGCCCTCGCCGGAAACCAGGGCGGCTCGAGGATCGGCGGGTTTCCCGTGTTTGCGCTGGGGGTTTCCATAGCCTTCGTGATCCAGTGGCTGGTGTTCATCCCTTCCTACAAGGCGCAGACAGAAAAGTTTTACGACCTCACCGGTGCCCTGACCTACATCTCCATCACGGTGCTCCTGGTGCTGGCGTCCCCCGGCGTGGACGCCCGCGGCATGCTGCTTGCGGCCATGGTGGTGCTGTGGGCCGCGCGGCTGGGCAGCTTCCTGTTCCTGCGGATCAGCAAGCACGGCAAGGACGACCGCTTTGATGAGCTCAAGCCGGACTTTTTCCGCTTCCTGAACACGTGGACCATCCAGGGCCTGTGGGTGGTCCTCACTGCGGCGCTCGCGTGGGTTGCCATCACCTCGGACAAGAAGGTGGGCCTGGACGGGTTCTTCTGGGTGGGCCTCTTGGTGTGGCTCGGCGGCATCACCATCGAGACCGCGGCGGACCTCCAGAAGAACCGCTTCAAGGACGACCCCGCCAACAAGGGACGCTTCATCAGCACCGGCCTGTGGTCCAGGTCCCGCCACCCCAACTACTTTGGCGAGATCACCCTGTGGGTGGGCGTGGCCATCATCGCCCTGCCGGTGCTGCAGGGCTGGCAGTGGGCGGCCCTGATTTCGCCGGTGTTCGTGGCGCTGCTGCTGATCAAAGGCAGTGGCGTGCCGCCTTTGGAGAAGAAGGCGGACAAGAAGTGGGGCGGCCAGGCGGACTACGAGGAGTACAAGAAGAACACTCCGGTGCTGGTGCCCAGGTTCAGGTAGGACTTCTTCGCCCAAGACGTACGACGGCGGCACACGGGTTGGGTGCCGCGGTGCTGCCGGCCACTGGGGACAGGAGGGATATCCAAGATGGTTGCCTTGGGTAAGTACGGTGCATGCACGGAAGCAGGTAGCTGTTACTCGTGACTTCCCCTTGCCCCGGCTCCTAGTCTCAAACGACAGTGCGGCCAGGAGACTGGCCGTCTGCCATGTAAATGCTGCTGGGGCAGGGAATTCAACTCTGGGGAGCAACGATGCGGGACCGTGGATTGGGTCGCCTTGGCGGCCGGGGCAGCAACGGCAGGATTTCCTGGCTTGGCTTACCGCGGGGAGGCCATCCCTTCACGGGCCATCATCCACCCGGTTCCAGGGATCTCCGGCCTCCGGCCATTCTGACAGCGCTCCTGCTGGCAGTTGAAGGTGGCATGGTGCTCCTGCCGGTTGCCGCGACAGCCGCAGGGCCGGAGCTGCCGCCTGCCACGAACTGTTCGGTGCGGCTGTTCCCAGGCCTGGGCGGCAGGGGCAGCAATGTGACCGCAGCTGCCGGTAACGGCCTCGCGGTCGGCCTCGCCGACAACGCTGCCGGTGACTCCGCGCCCGTGCTCTGGCGTGACGGTCAGCCGACTCCTATCAACGTCCCACTTGATGCGGCGGCGCCTGCGTCGGTAAACGCGGCTGGAATCGTCGTCGGCACCGGGTACGACGCCGCCAACCAGGCCCTCGTGGGCTGGTGGTGGCAGGACGGGCAGTACCATCTCCTTCCCGTTAGCCCCGGTGATATCGCCCTCCCTTCGGTGATTTCTGACAACGGCGTTGTGGCCGGGGCGTTGGTCGCCGACGAGGAGCACTCCGACGGACCTGGCGCCGATGAGGACGAGCGACCCGCCGTCTGGTCCAGCGTGACCTCGGCCCCGCGGGAACTCACGCTGCCCTCCGGTGCGCGCGGCGGTCATGCGTTCGCGGTCGGCCCCGACGGCACGGCCGGCGGAGTGGCGCTGGGCGACGACGCAACTCCGGTCCTGTGGTCGCCGGCTGGCGACCCCCGGGCCTTGCCAACCGTCGCCGGGCGGGGCGGCGTAGTGCTCGCGATCGACTCTGCCGGTCAGGCGCTCGGCCAGAGCGCCGTGCCGCAAGGAACCCACGCTGCCGCGTGGGACGCTTCCGGTGTCACGGACGTAGGCACAGCGGCCGCCGGTCCCACTTCAAGCGCACAGGCAGGCACTGCGGGGATCGCCGTGGGTACGGGCAGCACGCCGTCCTTCCGCGGATCCCGGCCCCAAGCGGTGATGTGGATGGGCAAGAGCGCGCGGATCCTGGCTCCGGGAACCGACGGCCAGTTCGCTGGAGTGTCCGGGGCGGCGACCTCCGTTTCACGCCAGGGTGACACCACCGTGGTCGTCGGTTACTCAGCGGCAGTTGACGGGCTTCGCCGCGCGACCGAATGGAGCTGCAAGTGAACGGCCACGGGCGCATGCGCCATCCACTGCGCAGAGTGCTGGCAGTCCTGCTGGGCACCACCCTTGTCCTTGCAAATGTCTACTTCCTCGCCACCTCACGGGAGTCGCAGGCTACCGCCGCGACTTCGGTGAGCCTGGGATTCGCCGGCGACACCGGTGGCAACACGGTGACCGGCAAAGTGATCGACGCCGCGCGCAACGCCGGGGTCGGGGCAATGATGAACCTCGGTGACCTGTCCTACTCCCAGATCACCCCGGAGTCTGCCTGGTGCTCGTTCGTCTCACAGCATGCCGGAACCATGCCGTATGAATTCATCACCGGCAACCACGAGGACGACGGACCCGACGGACTGTGGTCCAAGTTCGCTTCCTGCCTCCCGGACAAGCTCGGCTCAGTCGGCAACTATGCCCAGCAGTTCTATACCGACTACCCGGCCAGCAGCCCGTTGGTCCGGATGATCATGGTCTCCCCGAAGCTGACATACAGCGGTTCGGGCCTTGACTGGTCGTACAAGTCCGGCACCCAGGGCTACAAGTTCGTGACGTCGGCAATTGACTCGGCGCGCGCTGCCGGGATCCCGTTCATCGTCGTGGGGATGCACATGTACTGCCTGTCCATGGTCAATTACCCCTGCGCCGCCAGCCCTGACCTGATGAACATGCTTGTTTCCAAGAAGGTGGATCTGTACCTTCAGGCACACGACCACGCGTACGCGCGCAGCTATCCGCTAGCACTCAAGGGCAGTTGCACGGCCATCCCAGTCAGCAGCTTCAACCCTGACTGCGTGGCTGATACCAACCCCAACGGGCAATTCGCCGCCGGCACCGGGACTATCCTGGCCACGGTGGGTTCGGGCGGCAGATCGATCAACAGCGAGAGCAACACGACGACGGCGCCGTACTTCCAGAGTTTCATGGGCAGCAACAACAACCCAACCTATGGCTTCCTGAAGGTTTCCGTGACCAGCACTACATTGACGGGTTCATTCGTCCGCGCCTCCGGCGGGACCTATACGGACAGTTTCACGGTCACCAGGTCGGCACCTGCGCCGAGCCCGACGCCCACGCCCACGCCCACGCCGACGCCGACGCCGACGCCGACGCCGACACCCACCACGACGACGACACCCACGCCGACTCCGACGACGACCTCGCCGACGCCCACTCCAACGCCGACGACGACCTCGCCGACGCCGGGAGCGGTCTCGGTCCGGTCGACGGCAACCGGAGCCGGCGAGCTGACCGCATCGGGCTCGTACACTGCCACCCTGCCGGCAGGCTGGCAGCCAGGGGACACAGTGTTCCTGTTCTCGCAGGTGACTGTTTCAAGCTCGGCGAACACCACTGCCCCAGCGGGATGGACGCGGGCAGTGGGCGACTTCACCAGTGCCGGGTCCACCTCGGCACACCAGGCGGTCTGGTACCGGGTGATGCAGGCCGGGGACAGTGCGCCGAACGTGCCTGAACCCGCCTCCCGGTATGCGTGGTCGACGGTTGCGGTGCAGGGCGCAAACACCACCACGCCACTGGACGTCACACCTGCCACTGACACCAACAGTGGGGTGGCCTACCCGGCAGTCCGGGCTCCATCAATCACCCCGGTAACCCCGGGAGCGTTGTTGCTGACGGCACACGGGGCGCGGAACGGCACCAACTCGGCCACCACGTCATTCGCGCCACCGGCGGGGATGTCCGAGGTCAGCGACGCAACGTCCGGCATTGCATCCAAGTCGAACGCGGCCATCGAGGTCGATTCGCTCCCGCTGACCGATACGTCCGCCACGGGCACCAAGACGGCCACCGCAGCGTCAAGCTCCGGCACGACCATCAACCAGTGCGGCTCGGCCATCGTGGTTCGGCCCGCGGGGTAGCCCGGAGACGTTAGAAGAACGACGGCGGCATCCGGAACCGGGTGCCGCCGTCGCCCGTTCATCAGATACCATTTAACCCATCAAGGGGAGTACTCCCGTCTGTGAGTGGCCCGTCAATACGGATGCAGCGATGTATCCCGGGCCACCGGCTCCGGTTCCACCGGGCGGAGGAGACCTTGGCGTCCATGCCACGCCTACCCCTTGGAGTACCCGCCATGCAGGTAACACCCCTCGTCTGGATCATCACCATTGCCGTGACAATCCTGTTCTTCGTTTACGAGTTCTTTGCCCACGTCCGCAAACCGCACGAACCGTCCATCGGCGAATCGGCGCGCTGGTCCGCGTTCTACATAGGACTCGCGCTCCTGTTCGGCGTCGGGATCGGTGTGGTCTCGGGCTGGACCTTCGGTGGCGAGTACTTCGCCGGCTACCTCACCGAAAAGGCCCTGTCCGTGGACAACCTGTTCGTCTTCCTTATCGTGATGACGGGGTTCGCCGTTCCCAGGAAGTACCAGCAGAAGGTGCTGATGGTGGGCATCATCATCGCCCTCATCCTCCGCGGCGGCTTCATCGCCATCGGGGCCACGCTGATCGCGAACTTCTCCTGGGTGTTCTACATCTTCGGTGCGCTGCTGCTGTTCCTCGCATACCGGCAGGCGTTCGGCGGCCACGATGCCAATCCGGCCGACGGCAGGTTCATGAAGCTGGTGCACCGCGTCCTGCCGGTCACCCCGGACTACCACCGGGACCGGCTCACGGTGAAGCTGGACGGCAAGCGCTTCGTCACACCCATGCTGCTCACCATCATCGCCATCGGCTTCGTGGACCTGATCTTCGCCGTCGACTCGATCCCCGCGATCTACGGCCTGACCAGCGAGGCGTACATCGTCTTCACCGCCAACGCCTTCGCCCTCATGGGACTGCGGCAGCTGTTCTTCCTCATCGGCGGCCTGCTGGAACGCCTGGTGTACCTGGCCCAGGGCCTGGCCGTCATCCTCGCGTTCATCGGGGTGAAGCTCGTCTTCCACGCCCTGCACGTCAACGAGCTTTCCTTCATCAACGGCGGCCAGCCGCTCCTGTGGGTGCCGCAGGTCCCCATCTGGTTCTCGCTGCTCTTCATCGGCGCCACCATCCTGGTGGCCACCGTGGCCAGCCTGGTCAAGACCCGCAGGGGGATTGGCGGCGGCGGGCACGCCGCCCAGGGTGATGCGGACACTCCGTCGGTCGAGGGTGCGGACTCCGCTGCCGGTACCCACCGATAGCTGCTGGCCGGCATGCAGGAAGACGGACGACGGCGGCACCCACCTTGGGTGCCGCCGTCGCCGCGTGTGTAGGAGAAGACACGGCGCTTCCATCCGCACAGCGCCATACGAGGCTGAGGGCGCAGGGAGAGGGTACGCCGCAGGATTTGCACAGGAGTCGGAGAGGATTGACCGAGTTCCGGTGAAACCAGCCATTCGGCGGATGTGCCGCCGTTAGGCTTTTCGGTGGCGTCAGCAGGTATGGGGGGCTGACGCCGCTAACTCTTCGCACATTAACCTGGGGGCTGCATTGTCTGGTTACACGGCCTTGCCCAACATCACGCCTGCGTCCGGCACCCGCTGGGCTGCCGCCGTCGTCCTTTCCGCCGTGCTGGCCCTCTGTAGCGCAAACCTGCCGGCGGTTGCTGCCGACAGCACCACCACGACGCAAGCCGTGCAGGCGGCCGACCTGCTTGAGGCCCTGCCGATAAAGGGCCGGGCGCCCAAAACCGGGTACGAGCGCTCGCTGTTCGGGGCAACGTGGGCGGACGTGGACCAGAACGGCTGCGACACCCGGAATGACATCCTCAACCGGGACCTGACCGGGATCACCTACGTCAACAGCGTCCCGTGCACCGTCAAGACCGGTGTGCTCGCAGACCCCTACACTGGCACCGCCATCGACTTCGTCCGCGGCACCACCACCAGCAGCGCCGTGCAGATCAACCATGTGGTGGCACTCAGCGACGCGTGGCAGAAGGGTGCGCAGCAGCTGACCACGGAGCAGCGGACGGCCTTCGCCAACGATCCGCTGAACCTGCAGGCCACGGACGGGCCCACCAACCAGCAAAAGGGCGACGGCGACGCCGCCACCTGGCTGCCGCCGGCCAAGGGCTTCCGGTGTGAGTACGTGGCCCGGCAGGTTTCGGTGAAGGCGCGCTACAGCCTGTGGGTGACGCAGGCGGAGCACGACGCGATCGCCGGGATCCTGGCCGCCTGCCCCGGCCAGCCGGCCCCGACCACTGTGGCGCCTGCAGGCGCCAGCACTGTCGTCTACTACGCCAACTGCGCGGAGGTGGTGGCTGCCGATGCGGCCCCGCTGTATGCGGGAACCGCCGGCTACCGGTCAGGGCTGGACGGCGACGGCGACGGGGTGGCCTGCGAGGGCTGAGCACCTCCGGTTGCTCCCCAAGGGTGCCGGCCCGTGGGTGGCCGGTCAGCAGTCCTCGCCAGGGAGGGCGGCCTGGGGGACGGATGCGGCCGGTTTGGATCGGAGGTTAACGCGGTGTGCCCGGTCGCGCTTGCGGAGGGGCGTCATGCTGCACCGACACACCTGTGATGATCGCGAAGGCCAAGAGTAGTACCAACGGTGTTTGGAGAATCGGGCCCAAAAGCGCGAACCCCGAGTCCGCAACAGGTTTTGCCGCGGCGATGAGGCACGCGATGTCCATTGCCAGGGCCACCACGTACCCGGCGATGAAGACGACAGTAAGTGCCGCCGGCCTGTAGTCCTTTGTGATGGTCCGTACTGCCGAGTCGTAAGCCAGGAACTTGAGCCCGATGAAGATCGGAGTGAAGGTCAGAACATCCCAGATGCTCACATCCTCCGGGAACCTGCGCAGCGGGACGCTCGTGTTGCCCTGGTAAACGCCCTCGGAAAAGAACCAAAAGCTGCCCACGTGGATCGCGATCAGCAGGGCTGAGACCAGCCCGAACCTCAACCATGTTCCATGCGGTGTCATCCCCATCGCCCAGTATGGCCCTGTTCGTCACGTGGTTTTCAAGGCAGTTGCGGCAAACTTGAGGTGTGGCGGCGGTGCTGGCCGTTCATGCCTTCCCCGGACGCGCCGCCGATGGCAGATTATCTCTTGGTACCGCGACATTCGGACACGTAAAGACACGCTTAAGGGGCAACCATGGCTCACGCCGAGAACCAGATCACCATCAGCCGTTCGCCCGCCGAGGTATACATGTTCCTGGCCGACGGGTTGAACAATACGGCTTGGCGTACAGGCGTTCAGTCCATCTCCCTGAAGAGCGGCACTCCCGGAACGCTTGGCGCGGTATACAGGCAAACACTAAGCGGACCGGGCGGCCGGGCCATCGACGGCGACTATGAGATCACCGCCGCGGAACCCGGCACGCTCCTCGGTTTCCAGGTGGTGGCCGGTCCCGCACGCCCATCCGGTGCCTACCACCTCGGGCCATCCAACGGCGGGACGAAGGTCCGTTTCACCCTGGATTTGCAGCCCAAGGGGCTGATGAAACTCATGGGGCCGGTGGTCCAGCGCACCATGGACCAGGAGGTCGCCCAGCTGGCAAAGCTCAAAACAGTCCTCGAGGCGCGCTAGGAACGAGCCCCATCACTGACCCAGGCATCACGACGGCGGCACCCGGGTTGCGTGCCGCCGTTCGGCTTTGGCCACCCGAGGCTTGACAGGCGAATACGGCGCCGTGCCCAGCGAGGGGTGGCTTAAATTGAACATTAGAGCCCGGACGAAGTGGGCACGAGTCCGGGTAAAGCTGGTGCGGGGAAGCAATCCGCCGCCCAGTACCAGCCCTAATCCAGTTCTACTTCTGCCAGGTGTTCCCAGAGCAGGAAGCGTGCGCGCCGGTGCCACTGCCCGTGTTCTTTCCTGCACTCTTTCCGTCGACCAGGATCTCGCAAGAGACTGCACCCGAAGCGTCGGAGTAGCTCCCCGTCACAGAGATGCTCGTGACATTGAATTCCTTCGACGTGATGGATTTCTTCCATTCAGCAGTGATGTCTTCTGTCGAAGTTCCGCCAGGAGTCCAGTAGGAAATGTGTGCGGGACCGGACGTAGTTACCACGTACTCTACGGTGTGCTCGGCATTGATCTTGTCATCGATTGACTTTGCGGCGGCGCTAACACCCGCAGTCACCGCGCCGGCGACGATCAGGCTGACGACACCGAGGATGACTCCGGTGATGGCCATGCCCTTTTTTCGGTTCTTAAGGAACAGGGCGATGATACCGAGAATGATTGCCACGGGACCGAGAAAGAAGGAAATCATTCCTACTAGCGGGATCATGCTGAAAACGGCGGCAACAATGCCGACGACCAGTGCTGCAACACCGAGGCCATTCTGGCGTTTTTCTCCTAGGATGCGGACGTGGTGAACAGGCTGCTCCGGCATTTTAGGATACGCGGTGTTGTTCTTGATATCGGACATGATTTTCCCCTTTTATGGTGCAAGTGAGACCTTGCGAATTGCTTCTGTAAAGTGCAGCCAGCTAGAACAGCTTACGAACGGCGGAAGATGGCATCGCCTGGGCAGGCAATTGTCTTTGTGAGGTGGAACCAGCAGCACAGGTCCAGGCGGGAAGTTCTCCCGATGCGCACTGTGAGGCGGGCACCAGGGAAGACACTAATGACCGAAGTTCCATTTACCACGAAGTACATCCCCCATAGACAAGCAACGTCGGTGGATCCAGAGAGGAACTTCCGACGAGGCTGGCGTTACGTTGTCGGTTTAGCATTTATGCCGACACTACGGCCATGGCTATTTGACACACTTATTGTCCGCCAAGAATTCGCCTGAGAACGTAAAGTTTCATATTCTTTAGTGAATGCTTCGAAAACGTTGAGCGAGACCTGAGTGAGGATGAACGACACCTGGGTCCGGCCCCGGCGCCCACGGAGTCCAGCAACCGTCAGGCCATTTGAATCTTTCCGTCCGCGCTCCGGCCGCGATAGGCCACTATGGCATGGGGCACGATGCCGCTTCAGTAAAGCTGCGGCAAACTTGAGTCTGCTCCCAAACGAAAGCAGGACTGCGTGATCACTCTCCAGCAGGACGCCGAGGGCTTCATCCGTATGAATCGGCATTACCCGGCCAGCGTCCGCATCCGGATTGACTTCAACGACGGCAGCACCGGGGAGTTCTCCGGTCGGACGCTCAACAACGCCTACGACGCTGCGCTCGCCGAGTTCCGCGCCAGGAATGGCCTCGACGCGAAGGGATTCAACCGAACCCCCGCAAGCCGGGCCAACTCCGGCAATAAAGTGGACTTTGTTCCCGTGCACCCGGGCATGGGGGAGTAGCCGGAGCGGCCTCGAGGAAGCGGAGGCCACGAGGTGATCAGACTGCAAGGGCATCGGCGTGCCGGTGGGCCACCCGCCACTGGCCGTCCTCGCGCCGGTAAACCTGGGTTGCCCGGAGCGTGAGGTTGGTGGGCTCCCCGTCCCTGCGGAAGGAGATGCGCTCGATGCCTGCGGTGTATGCCATGTCCCCGGTAACGTCGCACGCATGCAACTCCAACTCCCATGACGTGCAGTGGGAAAAGCTGTCCTCCAGGAACCTGAAGATTTGCTCCACTTCTTCCAGCCCGTAAGCGTTGCGGAAGGCTCCCAAGATGCTCACGGGCTCGTTGCGCGACCAGATGGCCCGCCGCGGGTCTGCGTCGCCGTTGTGCAGGGCGACTTCCGCGTCATGAAGAGTCGTATTGATCCACTGGACGAAATCATCGCGGTCACTCATGGCGTCAAGGTACTCGCGCCAGATGGGCCCGGCAAGGGCGGAAAGTCCGCGATGCGGTGGCCCCGTTTACGGCTCGCCGACGCTGTCCTGGTGCGCTTCGACGACGAAATGTTCCACCCGCCGGTCAGGAACCAGCCAGACCAGCGCGACGATGGTGAAGACGGCGACTCCCAGCAGCGGCTGCACCAGGGTGAGGCCGATCCCCGTGAGGTAGATCAGCGGAGACGACTTGCCCTTCCAGTCCCGACCGACAGCCTTGGCCAGCGCCCCATCCTTCCCTTGGACTGCGATCAGCCGCCGCTCCAGGATGAAGTAGGCAATTGCGGCGCACAGCAGGTTGATCCCGTACAGCAGCACGGGGACCTGCTGGAAGCCGGACTCATCCATCCACCGTGTGGTGAAGGGGAACAGCGACAGCCAGAACAGCAAATGAAGGTTGGCCCAGAGGATACCGCCGGTCACCCGGCTGGCGAGGTGGATCATGTGGTGGTGGTTGTTCCAGTAGATCCCCACGTACACGAAGCTCAGGAGGTAGGTGAAGAGTGTGGGCAGGACGGCGGCGACGCCCGCCCACGTTGGTTCTTCCGGGGTGTGCAGTTCGAGCACCATGATGGTGATGATGATCGCCAGTACGCCGTCGCTGAAGGCCTCGAGCCGGTTTTTGTTCACCCGAATATTCTGCCCGCAAAGTCCTTCGGCCGGGGCATCAAACGAGGGTGGCGAGCCGCTTGAGGTTCGAGAATTGACGGGTCTGCATGACCCAGTGTGAGGGTTCCAGGATGGCTACGCTCATGATGGGTTTGAGCCATTTGGGCCGCAGCGCCCAGTAGCCGCTGACCACCAGCCGGGTCCGTCCGTCCGGCAGGCTGCGCACGTCGAATCCCCAGATTGAGTCGGTGTAATAGCGCGGCGGTGTCCCTGCCGGATCGAAGGGACGCCCGCGCAGATCCAGGGACATGCGGAGGCCCAAGAACCGCTCGGGTTCAAGGGCCGCGACTTCCCACCACTCGCTGCCATCCGGCTTGGCGGCCAAATGCTGGTGGAGGGCGATGTCCTGCCACTCGGGATGAAGGCTTTCAGCGCTGCGCCGGCCGAAGTTGTCGAGACGGTCCCAGCTGTACCAGCCGGCTCGGTCTGTGCCCATCTGCACCAGCCAGGGCCACACGCGGGAAGGGGGCGCATCGATATTCACGGCCATGGTCGCGCTTCGGGAGCTGTCCGGAATCAGGTTTGCGCCCGGGTAGGGCCCCTGGACTTCGCCGGGGGTCGCACCCCAGCGGAGCAGGCGGGGCCGCACAATTGACAGGTAAGCGGCTGCACAACAGGCCCCCGCACACCCTGCCAGCAATGCGCCCCTGCTCGTGTGATGTGTCATTGCACCTTCCCCTCGTACCCAGGATTCAGGTCGTCTGCGGATGAAGGCGCCCTGGAACCCGCAGGCTGCCCGGCGGCACCGGCGCTGGCCTCGATGGTGACCGTCCCGGCGTCGCCGTCCACGCTCACGTTCTGTCCGCCCGCCAGCCGCTGGGTCGCCACGCCCGTTCCGAGGACCGCCGGAATGCCGTACTCGCGGGCCACGATGGAGCTGTGGCTCAGGGGACCGCCCACATCGGTCACTACAGCGGAGGCCATTGCGAACAATGGGGTCCAGGCGGGAGTGGTCATGCGGGCCACCAGCACTTCGCCGGGCTGCATCCGGCCGAAGTCCTCGGGACCGCGCAGGACGCGGGCGGGCGCCGTCACGCGGCCGGAGCTGGCGCCCGCACCCTGGATCACGTCGCCCGCCTGGTGCTGCGGCCCGGCCGGCATCATTGAGCCGAAGGCCTTTTCCATCCATGCCTTCTGCGGCAGCATCTGCGGGGCTTCGGCCTTCGCCTGGCCGCGCCACAGCATCCTGCGTTCCTCGACGGCGGCGGCACGGACCGGCCGGGATGCACCGGCCAGGGCCACATTGGCATCCGCTTCCGCCAGCCCAAACTCCACGGCACTCTGAAGTTCCTGGAAGCGCAGCCAGAACACATCGTCCGGGGAAGTGATGACACCCGACAGCACCAGCCGCCGTCCGAGCTCGAGCAGCATGCGCCGCAGCAGCGGCCAGGCGAGTCCGACGTCGGCCAGGGCGTCCTCGCGGACCGGAGCCGTCTCCTGCGCCCACTTCAGCACCCGGAGAAACAGTGCCCGGCGCCGCGGGCCCAGGCGTGATGCCATTTCCCGGGTCAGGTCCTCCCGTCGTTCGGTCAGCAGCCGCTGCCGCTCATGCGGGTCGGTGCCCTGCCCGCGAAGGTAGAACTTCACCGTTTCCAGCTGGGCGGAGGGGTTGTCGGCGGGCACCGGGGTGGCGAAGTCCAGGTTGTAGACGGCGTGGCCGTAGAGGGCCAGATGCTCCTGGAAGGTGAAGCACCATTCCTGCCACAGGACGTCATCCACCCCGGCCGGCGCGGAACCCGTGCGCTGGCACTCGGCGAGTTCCGGCGTCGGCCGCTCCAGCAACGCCTTCACCAGCGAGGGATCGCTGCGCGCCCAGCCTGCGAGGTCGTACAGCGACTTTTCAGCGCGGATGGGCTCACTGTCGAAGCCGAGGAGGAACTCCTGGGCGGGGGGATCGCCCTCCCGCCGGACGGCCTTGTAGCAGGCCCGGAAGGAGAGTTCGCTCATGTCGGCCATCGGGATGATGGACTGCACGGCGGTGTAGTACACGGTTCCGGCGTCCAGCAGGGCCTGCACGCCCGCAAGCAGCTCGTCTCCGGCAAGCTCTGTTGGCGGTTTCGCCGACCAGTCCTTGATGATGCGTTCGTAACGTGGATGCGAGTAGTCGCGCCAGCCGGCGATGCCCATGTGCGCCGTGCCTGTGAACAGCGCCCGCATCGCAGGCACCGTCCTGCCCGTCATCCGCAGCATGGGCCAGGTGCGGTAGTAGTAATAGGCGTAGCCGTTGACGGTAGGGAAGCGGACGTCGCCGTCGCGGAGGGAGCCGGGGCCCAGCGCCTGGTTCATCAGGGCGGACAGCGAGCGGGACACGGAGCCGTCGATGAGGTCGGTGAAGAGCGGGGAGAGCGGCTCCGGCATCTGCTCCACAATGCTCGCCCTGAAGTAGAGGCCCTTGGGATAGGGCACGGGCCATTCGGTGGGGACGTCGGCTGCGGGTTCGGGCAGCGCGGTGATGGGCCGGGACTGGAGCAGGAAGAACTTGCCGTCCGCCCTGGCCCACTCGATGTCCTGCGGCGCCCCGAAATGGTCAGAGATCCGCTGTCCGTAGGTGGCGAGCCGTGCTGCCGCCGCATCGTCTAGGACCGGCGCACGACGGCGCGCTTCCGCCACCTGTTCTTCCGCCGTTCCGTTCTCCGAGGGTACGGTCATGAGTTCCTTGTCGGCTGTCTGCCGTGTAAGGACTTTGCCCGTGTGGGTGTCCACAGTGAGATCGTCGGTGGTGACCTGCCCGCTGACCACGGCCTCGCCCAGGCCCCACGCGGCGCTGATCACCGTCTGGTCGCGCCGGCCGTTCGAGGGGTTGGCAGTGAACATCACGCCCGCTGCGTCGGCCTCAACCATCTGCTGGATCACGACGGCGAGGCGCACCTGGCCGGGCAGCACGCCTTCGCGGGCACGGTAGGCCATGGCGCGCGCCGTCCAGAGGGACGCCCAGCAGTTGATGACGGCTTTGGCCAGGGCGTCCAGGCCGCGGATGTTCAGGTAGCTCTCCTGCTGCCCGGCGAAGCTGGCGGAGGCGAGGTCCTCGGCGGTGGCGGAGGAGCGGACCGACACGGCGGTGTCCCCGCCGCCAAGGCGTTCATAGGCGGACTCGAGTTCGGCCTGGATGGCGGCAGGGATCGAGCCTTTGTGGAACAGGGTCCGGATCAGCGCGGACGCATGCTCATACTCCTGGGGCGACGCATCAGGCGGCAGCGAGGCCAACTCCTGGATGGCTGCTTCCAGGTTGTTCCCGGCCATGAAATCCGCGTACGCGGCGGTGGTGAGGACCACCCCCGGCGGGACCGGCAGTCCGGCCCGGATGAGGCCGCCGAGGCCCACGGCCTTGCCGCCGGCTCCCGCGATGTCACCGCGGCCAACGTCCCCCAAGTCCATGACGTAAGTCATGACGGTGCCCCCTCACTGCCCATCTCCGTCGGCCGTTTCCACAGCACTGCCGCCAGGACCGCAACCCACAGCAGGAACGCCCCGATGCTGATGCGCTCACCAATGCCCAATACGAGGTTCGGTCCCGGGGCTGCCATGAACGCGACCATACCCATGAGCGCTGACATTGCGAGCGAAACGATCGAGTAGGCGCGCATCCGGCCGTGGAACCCTGCTGCCACAAAACACATGGCTGCGACCATGAGGGCGAGTTGAACGTTGGTGGCAACGATGTGCATGGGGATGGATGAGTCGTCGCCAAGGCGCAGCGGGAAGAGTGCGCCCATGATGTTCCAGAGCCCGTACGCGGTGAGCAGCCCGGCGCCGATGCGCAAGGCCCGGCTGCCGCGGACGGAGGTCCAGACGCCAACCCCGAACGCGGTGAACAGCACCGTGTAAAACCAGGTGAAAGGGGCCACGACCTGGTAGCCGGGGGAGCCGACGGCGAACAGCTCGCTCACCATCTGTTCGGTGCGGCGGTAGCCGGCCCATTGGGAGGCCGCGATGCCGTCGGTGAACACCACGTAAAGCAGCGACGACAGTGGTCCGGCGGCGAGGAGTGTGATGCGCAGGGCGTCACTGCGGCGGCCTTCGAACGGCAGAGCCCGTCTGTGTCCGGGGAGACGTCCTCCTGCAACTGACATGGTGGGATGTCCTCAGAACCCGCGTTCCAGCAAGCGGTCCGGCGCCGAGCACGCGGGCGTTGACCCTGGCGCCTACCTGTTCCAGCCTGTGCCGGCCGCGTGGGCACCGGTAGGGCCGAACGGCCTTGGGCTGCGGCAGGCAGCTTTTTCCGAGAGTCGGGCCTCCGTTCCCAGTGCCCTTTTCCCTAGTCCTGTTAATGGGTGTCCCTGCATCTTGACTGCTGCTATTCGGGGGAATACGTTCCGCCTTATCGGCGTCCAACCCCCGCAGTCACGAAATGAGGCGCCGCATTGAACATGCCAGGAGGAAAGACCATGCCGAAGTATTTGTTTGAAGCAACGTACGTGGGCCAGGGCATCAAGGGGCTCATGCAGGAAGGTGGTACCGCGCGGCGCGACGCCCTGACCGAGGCCCTGAAATCGGTGGGTGGAACACTGGAAAGCTTCTACTACGCCTTTGGTTACTACGACGTCCTGGGCGTTTTCGAAGTGCCTGACGATGCGAGCGCCGCAGCGCTGTCGCTGCTGATCAATTCGTCGGGAAACGTCAACGTCCGGCTGAAGCCGCTCCTGACGGTCGAGGACATCGACGAGGCCGCCAAGAAGACCCCGTCCTACCGTGCCCCGGGACGGTAGGGGAGTAACGCGCCTGGCCAGCGGGCCGGCGTCGGACATTACGACGGCGGCCTGCCGGCTTTGGGCGGATAGCTCCGCAGAAACGGAGCCAGACCGCGTTGGTGCAATTACTCGACGGGAAAGGAGCGCCGTGATGGATCGGTACTTGATGCGTCCGCCGATGCTGGAGGGCATGTTGTCTTCCGAATTATGAGCCGCGGCGGCACCAGAATGTGCTGGGATTCTTGGCGGCCTTCGATTCTTGAGAGGAGAAGTTCGGCGGCCTGTCGGCCCATCTGCACACCCGACTGATCAACTGTGGTCAGGCCGATGGGCGGAAGTGACGCGGCCGGGACATTGTCGTACCCGACCAGTGAGATGTCCTTCGGAATATCGATTCCGGAGTCAAATAAGCTCGTGAAGGCTCCCAGGGCTGCCACGTCTGCACCTCCGTGCAGGGCCGTCGGACGTTTGCCACTCGGCCGCTTGGCCAGTGAACGCCCAGCTTCCAGGCCACTCTCATATCCCCACCTTCCCGGTACATGGTCAATCCATTCGTCAAGGCCGTGCTTTCTCATCGCGATGTCGTACCCCTCGAGGCGGACGGTTTGGGGCATTCCAGGCTCGCTGGACGGTTGGGTGTTGGCAAGCATCGAAATCCGCTGATGCCCCAACGCGACCAGGTGGTCCACGATCAGCGCGCTCCCGGCGATATCATCGCTGGCCACCGTGTCGAAATGCATGGCGGGTCCATGCCGTCCCAAAACCACGACCGGAATGGTGCGGCCCAGTTTCTCCAGTTCTTCGTTGGGCCCGAAAGGGGCGATCAGCAGCAGGCCGTCCATCCGGCGGTCCACCATGGCTTCGATGAGCTTTTGCTGTGCATCGAGCCCTTGGCGCGCCTGTCCGATAAGCACTTGGTATCCCAGTTCTTCAGCGACATCGCGCACACCTTCCACAAGGACGGAGAAGAAGGTATTGGAGAGGTCGACGAGGAAGACACCCAAGGTATAGCTGCTGCCGCGCATGCCCCGGGCCGAGGCCAGGGGACGGTAGTTGAGGAGAGCCATGGAGTCCTCCACCTTGGTCCGCATGGCGGGGCTAACCCCGTAGGCGTTGCGAAGGACTTTGGAGACGGCGGCCCGGGAGACGCCGGCGTGTTCGGCAACATCACTGATAGTGGCCCGTTTCAGCTGCTCCGTCATGGCGTTCCCTTCGGTTACGAGTCCTATGCGTAATTGTAGATTGATCTACAAAAAGTCTTGGCAAGAGCTGTGACATGACTTACAGTGGACAAACGTAGACCGATCTACACAAAATACACGGGCCTGTTCGACAGCGGCAGGTTCTCTTTTGAAACGTTCCACGGCCGTTGGGTCCGTGGCTTTACGAGGAGGTAAAGATGGCCGTAAGGAGCAAGCAGCACCGGGCCGCGTTGGCCGGGGGAGTAACAGTGCTGGGCCCTGACGGGTTGCAGCGGGGGCAACAGCGGTGGCGGCGGAAACGAAAAGACCATCACCTGGCTGGTGGACAACGCGGAAAACACTGTGACGGCGGCTGAAAAGGTCGCCGAAGAGTTCACCGCGGCGAACCCGGGCATCAAAGTCGACATCGAGACCCGTCCCCAGGGCGGCGACGGTGACAACATCGTGAAGACCCGCCTGTCCACCGGTGACATGGCCGACGTATTCAACTACAACACCGGATCACTGTTGCAGCAGATTAATCCGGAACAGAACCTGCAGCCCATCACCAATGAGTCGTACCTGGGCAACGTGGCGGATTCGTTCAAGCCCGTAGTGACTTCCGGCAGCGACGTTTACGGGGTGCCTTTCAGCACCGGCATGGCCGGAGCCGTCCTCTACAACAAAAAGGTCTACGAGAAGCTCGGACTGTCTGTGCCCAAGACCTGGGACGAGTTTATGGCGAACAGCCGGAAGATCAAGGACGCGGGCATCGCGCCGATAATCCAGTCCTACCAAACCACATGGACGTCCCAGCTCTTTGTCTTGGGCGACTTCGCCAACGTCATCACCGCTGACCCGAACTTTGCCTCTGACTACACCGCAAACAAGGCCAAGTACGCTACGAACCCGGCCGCGGTTAAGGGGTTCGAGCACCTGGAGCAGGCAGCGAAGGCCGGTCTGTTCAACGAGGACTTTGCATCCACCACCTACCAGCAGGCGCAGGACAAGCTGGTCGACGGTGAGGGTGCGCAGTACCCCATCCTTACCTTCGCCTTGAACAACATTAAGGTGACGCACCCGGACAAGCTGAACGATCTGGGGCTGTTCCCGCTCCCGGGGGACGACGCTGCCAAGAACAAGTTGACGGTCTGGATGCCGGGTGGCACGTACATTCCCAAGTCCACGAAGAACCTCGAGGAAGCCAAGAAATTCCAGGCCTTCATCGCCAGCAAGGCAGGGTGCGATGCGCAGACGGCGGCAGTGGGTGCGGCAGGACCGTACCTGGTGAAGGACTGCGAGCTGCCCTCTGACGTGCCGGACGCCGTCAAGGACATGCTTCCGTTCTTCGAAGACCCGGCCAAGAACAGCCCTGCGCTGGAATTCCTGTCCCCGGTCAAGGGCCCCGCCCTTGAACAGATCACCGTAGAAGTCGGTTCGGGTATCCGTTCCGGCAAGGACGGCGCCGCCCTCTATGACGAGGACGTCAAGAAGCAGGCCAAGCAGCTGAACCTGCCTGGCTGGAACTAACCTCCCAAACCCCACAAGCCGTCCGGGCCCCGTGGCCCGGACGGTCCTTGGAGAGATTTTCATGACACTGAACACCGCACCAACGCAGCCCGCAGTACGCCACCTGGCGCCCGCCGCGCCCGCCAAGCGCCGCAAGGGCAGCTCGCCCTACCCCTACTGGTTCTACCTGCCGGCCGCGGTTATTTACACCGCCTTGTTCCTGGTTCCCACATTTGCCTCGTTCTTCTTCAGCTTCACGCGCTGGAATCTCACGGACTTCACGTTTATCGGCCTGGACAACTTCGTCCAGTTCTTCCAAGAGCCGGCGTTGCTCAAAGGCCTCACCAACACCTTCATTTACGGGCTGGTCACCTCCGGCCTCAAAGTGGTCCTCGGCATGCTCCTTGCAGTACTGCTGACATCGCAGATCATTGCCCGGGGCTACCTTCGCTCGGTGATCTTCTTCCCTGTCCTGCTGAGCAGCATTGGGGTCGGCATCGTCTTCACGGTGCTGATGGATCCTCGCAACGGCATGATCAATGAGGCGCTCGCCGCCGTCGGAATCCAGGGACCGGCCTGGCTGACCGATCCGGCCTGGGCACTGCTCTCCGTCGCCCTGGTGGACGTCTGGAAAGGCGTCGGCCTCGCCACGGTCATCTACATCGCCGGCATCGTGTCCATTCCCCAGGAATACTTCGAAGCAGCCAAAATGGACGGCGCCAGCTCCATCAAGAGCTTTTTCAACATCACCCTGCCCCTTGCCCGCCCAGCCACTGCAACGGTGATCATCCTCTCCCTGATCGGCGGACTGCGCTCCTTTGACCTGATTTGGGCCATGACCAAGGGCGGCCCCGGATTCACGTCGGACGTCATCGCGTCGGTCATCTACAAGCAATACCAGGCAGGTTTCTACGGCCTCTCCACAGCCGGGAACGTTGTCTTGTTCCTGATCGTGACGGCCATCATCCTTCCCCTGTCCATGTTCCTGAACCGCAAGGAGGTGGAACAGTGATCACCGCCGTCAGAAGGTACGCCGTTGGCATCCTGGCCATCGCAGTCACCGTCGTCGTCTTCATCATCCCCCTGCTCTTCATGGTCCTGCAGGCGGTAAAGGACCGTAAGGAAGCAGCGAAGCTCGAATTCACCTGGCCCACCAACTTCCAGTTCGTGGAGAACTTCACCCAGGTACTTTCTGCCCGGAAGTTCATGCTGGTGACAGCCTTCATCAACAGCACCATCCTCACCGTGGCGAGCGTGGCCATCCTGGTGGTCCTGGCGGCCATGGTCGCCTGGGTGCTGCAGCGCCGGAAATCCCGCTGGAACGGCGTAGCAAACTTCCTGATCCTCTCCGGACTGATCATCCCGCCGGCGATTGTTCCCACCATCTGGGTCCTTCAAGGCATCGGTTTGTTCAAGACCCTGCCAGGCCTGATCCTCATTGAGGTCGCCTTCGGCCTGTCCTTCTGCGTCATGCTCTTCAGGGCCTTCATCGCCTCCATCCCGCAGGAACTCGACGAAGCAGCCGTGATCGACGGATGCGGGCCCGTCCGGCTGTTCTTCCGGGTCATCTTTCCGCTGCTGCGCTCAGTCATCGTCACCGTCATCGTGGTGCAATCCGTGGCCATCTTCAACGACTTCCAACACCCGCTCTACTTCCTTCCGGGCGACGCGAACGCCACCGTGCAGTTGACGCTGTTCAACTTCCAGAGCCAATTCACCACGAACTACAACCTGCTCTTCATGAACATCCTGCTCATCACCATCCCGCCGTTCGTCATGTACCTGTTCTTCAACCGCCAGATCGTCGCAGGCATGACGGCCGGCGCCGTCAAGGGCTAAACGACCACAAACTGTCCAGGCCGAAGCCGGCCAAACACACCAAGGAGATTTCCCATGCCCGCCATCGTGCACCCGGCAACGTTTGAACACCTGCCCGCCACCCCTGGTGCCGGCACGCTCGGCATCGGCCTGGCAGCCCCGCGCATCTCGTGGAAGACCACGGCGGAGCCAGGCTGGAGCCAGGCCGCGTACCAGCTCGCCGTGACCACCAACGGCCGGACGTGGACCAGCGAGCGGATCGAGTCCACGGAGTCGGTCCTCGTGCCGTGGGAAGGGACTCCGCTGGATTCCGCGCAATGCGCCGAAGTAAGTGTCCGCGTCTGGGGGAGCGGGGACGAGGCGGCCAGCGCATGGAGCCGGCCATCCGCCGTCGAAACCGGTCTCCTGCGGCCTGCTGACTGGACCGCCACTGCCATCACGCCGGGTTGGGACGAAGATCCCGCAGCAGACCGGCGGCCGCCGCTGCTGCGGCGGGCGTTCACGCTTGACCGGCCGGTGTCATCCGCACGGCTGTACGTGACGGCCCACGGCCTCTACGAAATGGAGATCAACGGAACGCGGGTCGGCGATGACGCGTTGTCGCCGGGCTGGACGGTGTACGGTGAGCGGCTGCGCTACTACACCTACGATGTCACCGCCCACCTGACCGCCGGCGACAACGCCATGGGAGCGCTGCTTGCCGACGGCTGGTACCGGGGCAGGATCGGCTTCCGGGGCGGCCACGCGAACCTCTACGGAGACAAAGTCGCGCTGCTGGCCCAACTCCATGTCACCCACGACGACGGCTCCGTTACGGTGATCGGAACGGACGAGACCTGGAAGGCATCCTTCGGGCCCATCCTGCTGACGAGTCTGTACAAAGGCGAGACGTACGACGCACGGCAGCTGCCCAGCGGCTGGAGCACCGCGGCCTTCGACGGCTCCGGCTGGAAGCCTGTCGCAGGGGTCGAGCGCGATCCCCGGACACTGGTGGCTCCGGAAGGTCCGCCCGTCCGCTGCACCGGTGAGATACGCCCTGTCAGTGTGTGGACCTCCCCCTCGGGCAAAACTTTGATCGACTTCGGCCAGAACCTCGTCGGACGCCTGCGCATCACCGTCAGCGGTGATGCCGGTGCCACCGTTACGCTCCGCCACGCTGAGGTTCTGCAGGACGGCGAACTGTGCACGCGGCCCCTCCGGGAGGCCGACGCCACGGACCGGTACACCCTCTCCGGCGCCGGCCAGGAAACCTGGGAACCCCGGTTCACCATCCACGGCTTCCGGTATGCAGAGGTCACGGGCTGGACCGGCGGCGACATTGCGGCAGATGTGGTCGCCCGGGTCTACCACACCGACATGGAGCGCACGGGATGGTTCGAATGCTCGAATCCGGACCTCAACCGCCTTCACGACAATGTGCTGTGGAGCATGAAGGGCAATTTCGTGGACATCCCCACGGACTGCCCGCAGCGCGATGAGCGGCTGGGATGGACCGGGGACATCCAGGTCTTCGCCCCGACGGCCAGCTTCCTCTATGACTGTTCCGGCATGCTGTCCTCCTGGCTGAGGGATGTGGCGGCCGAACAGCTTCCGGACGGCACCGTGCCTTGGTATGTACCTGTTATCCCCGGTGGCAACTACTGGACTCCCATCCGTCCGGGAGCGGTGTGGGGCGACGTTGCAGTGCTGACCCCGTGGATCCTTTATGAGCGCTTCAACGATCTCGGGATCCTCGCGGCGCAGTATGAGAGCGCAAAGGGCTGGGTTGACCTGCTGGACCGGCTCTCCGGTGACAGCCACCTCTGGAACGGCAGCTTCCAGCTCGGCGACTGGCTCGATCCGACCGCCCCGCCCGAGGACCCGACCCAGGCAATGACGGACGCGCACCTGGTGGCCACGGCATATTTCGCGTGGTCGGCACGGAACCTCGCCAAGGCAGCTGCCGTGCTGGGCAAGTCCGCCGACGAACTGCGCTACCTCACGTTGTCGCGGGCTGTGGCGGATGCCTTTGCACGCGAGTACATCCACCCTGACGGGATCATGACCAGCGACGCCCAGACCGCGTACGCCCTCGCCATCGTCTTCGACCTGTTTCCGGATGCCGGCTCGAAAGCCCGCGCGGGCAGTCGGCTTGCCGAACTTGTGCGCGGGAACGGCAACCGCATCGGCACCGGGTTTGCGGGCACGCCGGTGGTCTCCGACGCGCTTACGCTGTCAGGTGAGATTGACACCGCCTACGATCTCCTGCTCGAAAAGGAGTGCCCGTCCTGGCTGTACGCCGTAGGCCAGGGAGGCACCACCATCTGGGAGCGCTGGGATTCCATGCTTCCGGACGGATCCGTCAACCCAGGCGAAATGACGTCCTTCAACCATTACGCCCTGGGCGCGGTGGCTGACTGGATGCACCGTGTGGTTGCCGGTTTGGCCCCCCTCGAGCCTGGCTACCGCAGGATCCTCATCAAGCCGCAGCCTGGCGGTGGCCTCAGCTGGGCCTCGGCCAGGCACGAAACGCCGTACGGTACGGCCGCCGTGCAGTGGCGGATCGACGACGGCGACCTGTCCGTCGTCGTCGAAATTCCCACCGGCACCAGCGCCTCAGTTGTGCTCCCCGGGCAGGAGCCGGTGGAAGTCGGCTCAGGACGCCACAGTTTCGGGGCTGCAGACGTCCTTTCAAACGTCGGCGGTCAAACACCTGCCTGACCGATTAGGAGATATCGCTGCGGGCAAACGCAGGCCGGTTCGACCAGACCACTGCAGTGGCAGCACCTTGGCCAGCGGGCCGCCGTCGGAAATTACGACGGCGGCCCGCCGGCTTTGGGCGGATTACTGCGGACACTGCCTGGCGGCCAGAAGGGCGAGGTCGTAGATCAGTTGCTGGACTTCGCGCTCGCGGCCGCTGACCCTGGGGACCGGTGCTTGGGAGGCTGCGGGTCCGTTCCGGGGAGGAGCGGGAACGGGCCGATGGACCGCGGGCGGCTCACTTGGGCTCGGGCGCTCCACAGCGCTGGCCCTATCAGCGATATTGCCTTCAGATGCGTCCGTGATGAGCAAGATGTTCCCCCTGGTCGAGCCTGTGAACACCATAGGAAGCGGCATCGGCATTCGGAAGGGCTTTTGTCCATTGAGGGGATTTATTGTCCCAATCTTGAGGGGAAACTGATCCTGGGCCTCACCACGCCACAGTTCCGGCGGCCCCGTCCACGGTGATGCTCTGGCCATCGCGCAGACGCACGGTGGCCTCCGCAACACCCACTACGGCGGGGATGCCGTACTCGCGGGCCACCACTGCGCCGTGCGAAATGACCCCGCCCATCTCCATCACCAGGGCACCTGCCGTCATGAACAGCGGAGTCCAGCCGGGATCGGTGGAAGGGGCCACCAGGATTTCCCCCGGCTCAATATGGGCGCCCACAGGATCCAGGACCACCCTGACTTTTCCAGTGGCGGTGCCTGCGGAGGCAGGAGTTCCGGTGAGGCGGTCCGCAGCGGCGCGGCCGGGCTGCGCGGCGGAGGCTGCCATCATGGCAGCCTCGACGTCCGTGCCGTCGGAGAGCAAAAGGCGGGGAATGCGCCGGCGCCGCAGTTCGACGTCGTACGTCCGGCGGCGGCCGGCCACCACATCCTTCAGGTCAGCGCCGCGAAGGGCCACGCGGAGTTCATCGAAGTCCAGGAAGAAGACGTCCCCGGGCGCCGCAATGGACCCTGTCCTGGCCAGTGCGTCCCCGACGGCGGTGAGCTGCCGGTGCATCTCGGCGAGGACCAGCACGATGTAGAACTTGGGCAGTTCCCGCAGCCCGGAGAGCTGGCGTGCCCGGCGCAGGCACAGGGCTACGAACCGTCCCCGGAGCCGGCTCCTGGCCGCCGCCCGTTCCACGAGTTCGCTGACCCGGGCGTCGGCGTGGCTGGCGGCACGGGCAAACTGGCGGTCAGGGGCCTGCTCCGGATCCTCGACGCGGAGATAGTTGGAGATGATCCCGAGCAGGTGGTCCGGTTCCTCGGCCCACCGCGGCATGCCCAGGTCAATTTCTGCCACGGCACGGTGGCCGTACTTGGCAAGGAATGCCTGCAGTTCGGCCTGGGCGGCGCGGGGCAGGGTGCCTGCCTTGTAGCGGGCCGCCAGCTGGTCCGGCCGCAGCTCCGCGAACACCGTGCGGGAGTCCTGGTCCCGGCCAAGGGAGACTGCCAGGTCCCACAGTTCCAGGTCCATTTCGGTGGTCACGTTGTGGGGAAGCCCCCGCAGGACCGCTTCCAGCTCGCGCGGCCTGGCAATCCCGCGCAGCAGCCGGCGCGCGGCGGCCAGCATCAGGTATCCGGCAGAGGGGCCCGGCAAGGTGTACTGGATGATCCCGTTGACCGTGCCCGCCAGGATGTCCTCCGCGTGCTGCAGCCGCTGCGCCGGAGTGGCGGGCAGGGGGAGTTGAAGCTGGGCTTCCAGCCGGTCCTGGTAGCGTCGTGCCCTGCGCAGTTCGGCGTCCGGCCTCAGGACCGCCCTGGCCATGGCCGGGAGGAGGCCCGCGATCAGGGCGAGGCTTCGGCTTGCTTCGGTGCCCTGTGCCTTTGCCCCGGCGGAAGGCTGCCGGCGCTTCCGGCCCGGTATACGGAGAGCTGTCAGGCGGGCGGGGCGGACAATGCTGAACCGGGGATCGTCCAGCAGCGCTGGAAGGACCGCGGCGGACCTCCCGTCCGCCAGGGGCAGCATCTTCACCAGCCATCTGCGGCCGGATTTGTTGCGGACCACGGCCGTCAGGTCGACGTACATGCGCAGTCCCGGGTTCACGTACTTCCACGGTCCCTTGCTGTTCCTCATCAGGCCCAGCACGGACAAGCCCATGGGCGTGATGGGGCGGGTCAGTCCCTGCAGCAGGGTGCCGCAGAGATAGACACGGGTTGCTTTGCGGTCTCCGCTGGACGGTTCGTCCTCCGGGAGCGGATACAGCGTGGTGATGGGCCGCGACTGGGTCAGCCACGCCGTGCCGCCGGGGTCGATCACCCATTCCACATCCTGGGGCCCACCCAACAGCCGCTGGGCAGCGTCACCCAGTGAGGTCAGTTCCCGAAGCTGTGCGTCCGTCAGGCCGGACGCACGGTCCTGCGGCGCCTGGAGGACCGTGCCCCGCGCGGTCTCCACCCGGAAATGGTCGGGATTCACCGAGCCGGACACCACCGCCTGGCCCGGCCCCTGGCTGGCATCGATGACGGTTTCCGTCCGCGTGCCGGTCACCGGGTTGGCGGTAAAGAGCACGCCCGCCGCAGCGGCGTCCACCATGCGTTGAACGACGACGGCGAGACCCACCTCCCGCTGGCTGATCCCGTTGGTTGCGCGGTAGGCCACGGCGCGGTCGGTCCAGAGCGAGGCCCAGCAGCGCCGGACGGCCTGGACGACGGCGTCGGCGCCGGCCACGTCCATGAAGGAGTCCTGCTGCCCGGCGAAGCTGGCAAAGGGCAGGTCTTCGGCAGTGGCGGACGAGCGCACCGCCACCGGCCCGCCTCCCATGGCAGCGTACGCGTCACGGATGGCGGTCTCGACGGCCGCCGGTACCGGCGCTGCCGCCATGGCCTCCCGGGCTTGGCGCGCGAGCTGGTTCCGGTCGTCGTCCGTAAGGCCGCGCCCGCCGTCGTACTCGGCCTTCGTGTCGGGTGCGGCGGCCCCGTCCAGGCGGGCAGCGATGGCGTCTACTTCCTTGGGGGCGGCCTCCCGGTACGCGGCGGTGGTCAGGCAAAAGCCGGGCGGAACCGGAAAGCCTGCCGCGGCAAGCCGGCCGAGGTTGATCGCCTTCCCGCCTACGGTCCCCAGCGACGCTGACGTCACGTCGCCGAGGGCAACAACCAGTCCCGTACCGTCGGCGTCCCGGTCCGGAGCGGGAGTCAGGGAAGCCATGTCCTGCTGCTAGGCGTTGTTTGCCCCTTCTCCTGTGTCCTCCCACATGACATCCAGGTTGTGGAAGATCACGGGTCCGTCGCACAGTTCCGCCATCCGCGCAGCGAACTCCGACGTTTCCGGCCGGCCGGAGTTCTCAATGGCCGAGTCGAAGGAATCGAAGTCCACGATGGTGAAGTAGTGCCCCGGGTGGTCCCGGTCCGCGGTGGCCACAATGTGGCGGAAGGTGGCCGGCGTGCTTCCCTCGATGCTGGAGGGCCGGCCCAGCTCTTCGATCTCCTTGATGCGGGAGGACGTGAATTCGATGATCTGCACAAACCCGGCCATGATGGCTCCTCGACGGCGGTGGACGCTGATGCGGATCACGTTAAACCCAGCGGCGGCCTGCGCACAGGGGAGAAAGTACCCTACTTTGGCAGCAGCGCCGTGCCCGTTGCGCGGTCCGGCCGCGGGGTCCACTATTAAGGCGCGGGACGGCTGGGGCCTCATGAAAGTGCTCACCGCCTGAGGAACAAGGATTCGTCATGACCAGTGATTCCCTACTCCCGACCCGACGTACGCTCCTCAAGACAGCCGGGATCGGCGCCGCCGGAATGCCTCTCCTGGCCGCCGGCAGAGCACCGCAACCGGCGTTCGCGGCGGTGCCGACGGCGCTGCTCCCTGCTCCGCCCGGCCAGGTTCCGCCGCTGCTGGACCGCGCCAAGGTGGACCGCGCGCTGGCACGGCTGGACGAGTTCGCCGGGTACGCCATGGCCCAGACCGGGCTTCCGGGGCTGGCCGTCGCCGTGGTGTACCAGGACGAGGTGCTGTACTCCAAGGGCTTCGGCGTCCGGGAAGCGGGCAAGCCCGGGAAGATCACGCCGGACACCGTGTTCCAGGTAGCGTCCGTGTCCAAGCCCCTGGCCTCCACCGTCATTGCGGGCGTGGTGGGCCGGGAGGTCATCGCCTGGACGGACCCTGTCATCAAGTTCAATAAAGACTTCGCACTCAACGACGATTACGTCACCCGGAACGCCACGTTCGCCGACCTGCTGTCCCACCGCAGCGGACTCCAGACCGGCGCAGGTGACCTGCTCGAGGATCTCGGCTTCGACCGGGACTACATCCTGTCCCACCTCCACCAGCAGCCCCTGGATGCGTTCCGGTCCAGCTACCACTACAGCAATTTTGGATTCACCGAGGGCGGCCAGGCGGCGGCCGACGCCATGGGCACCGCCTGGGAAGATCTGGCCGGCACCATCCTGTTCAGCCCGCTGGGTATGACGTCCTCCAGCTACAGGCTCACGGATTACGAAAAGGCTGCCGACAAGGCCGTCCTCCACGTGCCGCTTGGGGACAGGGTTTGGGCGGCAAAGTACCGCCGCGACCCCGACGCCGAGGCACCGGCCGGCGGCGCCAGCTCGTCCGTGCGGGACCTGGCCCAGTGGCTTCGGCTGCAGCTGGGCAACGGCACCTACGACGGCAGGCCGGTGATCGATGCCACAGCCCTCCAGACCACCCCTATTCCGCACTCGGTCTCCGGGCCGGCGTTGGCGCCCGCGGCCCGGTCGCGTTTTTACGGGCTGGGCTGGAACGTCTCCTACGACGATGAGGGCCGGGTCCAGCTGGGGCACTCCGGTGCCTTTAACCTTGGTGCGGCCACCGCCGTGTCCATGCTGCCCGGCGAACAGTTGGCCATTGTGGCCCTGACGAATGGCCGGCCGCAGGGGATTCCGGAAGCCATCAATGCGGACTTCATGGACACTGCCCAGCACGGCTCTCCCACGGTCGACTGGCTGGCCTTCACCGCGGCCATCTTCAGGCAGCAGGACGAGGCGGACAAACCCGAGGTCGATTACACGAAGGTCCCATCCAACCCGGCTCCCTCCCGGCCGGGCGCGAGCTACACGGGCACATATGACAACCCCTACTACGGCCCGCTACTGGTCTTTGAAAGGGACGGCCAGCTGGGCATGAGGGTGGGGCCGGACAACAAGCCGACGACGTTCGCCCTCACCCACTTTGACGGCGATACCTTCAGCTTCGAGACCATCGGCGAGAACGGCAACGGCCTGGCAGGGGCGATCTTCACGGCACGAGGCCGCGGCTCCTCGCAGCAGGTCACCCTGGACTTCTATGACAGGACCGGATTGGGAACGTTCACCAGGCGCCGGGGTTAGGCGGCGCTGCCGCTCCTTTGCCGCACTCGGAATTCGTTGAGCTCGGCCCCGCCGTCTTCGCTCCCCTTGCAGACGTCAAGGACTGGGAGCTTGAGGACGGGTAGGCCAGGGGAGCGTCGACTTTAGACGGCATCGATGGCGTCGAGCCACTCCAGGAACGTCTGGCGTCCGACGGCGGAACCCGGCGCCGGGATCAGGGAGCCGTTGCGCATTGCCTTGCCCATGGGGCCGGGAAGGGGCAGCGGAACGATCCGTTTCTTCTGCTGCGTCCTGGCTAGATAGGCCGCGACCAGACCTTTCAGCTGTTCGGTCCGCGGGCCGCCGAGGTCAGGAATTCGGCCCCTCGGTCCGGCCTCGGCCGCGTCCACCAGGGCCGCAGCCACCTCCTTGGCCGCCACCGGCTGGGTGGACATGGCGGGCACGAAGACCAGAGGGCCCACCGAGGCGGCCTTGATGGACATGGGCACGAACTCGTGGAACTGGGTGGACCGGAGGAGGGTCCAAGGAACGCCGCCGTGCCTGACTTCGTCCTCCTGCACCAGCTTCCCGGCGTACAGTCCTGAGTTGGCTTTATCGATGCCCACAATGGACAGCGCCACGTGGTGCTTGACACCGGCTCTCTTCTCGGCCGCCAGCAGGTTCTGGGTGGCGTTGGTGAAGAAATCCACGGCCTTCTTGGTGGACGTAGTCTGGATGCCGGCGACGTCGATGACGGTTTCGACATTCTCCAGTGCCTGATCGAGCCCGCGCCCGTCGACCAGGTCCACCCCCTCCGCGCGGCTTAGGCTGACCACGTCGTGACCCCGTTCCCTGGCGATGGCCACAACGTGGCGGCCCACAGTACCGGTTCCACCTGCAACGGCAATCCTCATGGAAGAAATCCTAAGCCGGTCCTAAGACAAAAGCCGGTGGGCTGCTTTGCCCTCGTCATGCGGCAGCCGCAAATCAACCGGTGCTCATCGACTCAATCACGCGCTGTATACGCTTCGGGTCCGCTTTGGCGCGAAGGGCGCGCCCGGTCTGGGCGCGCCCTTCAGTGTGGCTGTGGGACATCGTCCCAGGCTGCGTGGGAGTTGCTTTAGAGGTGGCGTCGTGTACGTGCTGCCTCTGAAGCCATAGTCATGGCTAGTCTTGCACTTCTGCGTCCTAGCCACCACCGGGCAAGTACTCCGCTGGTACGACAAATGAATCTCAACAAAGCTCGAGGGCCTGAGCCCGGCGCAATACCGTGCTCAGGCCCTGGCGGCTTAGGGTATTACTTAGCCAGTCCAACTTTCGGGGACTAGTTCAGCTGCGGGACGTGCCATTCGCAATTTACGCCTGAAGACGAGCACGCCGCCTAAAAGGTGTACTGCTTTAGTCCGATCGCCTATTGAACAGGTGCGCCGAAGTACATGATTTCTTTGTTGACCTCGTTGCGAGTGGCGAAGCGGCCGCCCGGCACAGCGGTGCTGGGAACGTGTATCGCGAAACGTCCGGTGGACTTTACTCCAACCTGGGCAATGACCTCTGGCTGGCCAATCCAATCCTCTTTCAGAACAACCGCAGCGTTATCATCGTTCCAAATGTCGTAGATTTTGCCATCGCTTCCGATGAAGATCGGCATCACGGACGTCGGCGACAAAGGTTTGCCAGCGTCCGCCGTGCGGAGATTGTCATTCAATACCGAAGTTATGCGACCCGCAACGTACTGCCAGCCTTCTTTGACTTCGTTGTACGGATTGTCTGCGAGTACCTGTTCCGTCCCATTGGTGGTCGTTTCGGCGATCGTTACATTCCAGCGACTATTGGTTCCGGAGCGGGCGAGTATTCCGAATTCATAAGGGTGGCCTGACGTGCCGTCCGGTCCAGAAGGTGCTGAGGGGGTTGGCGTCGTCGAAGATGAGAGCGTTTGAGATGGCGACGCAGTCTGCGAGGTAGGAGTCTGTGTTGCGGACTGCTCAGATGTAACAGGAGCTGGACTGGCGCACCCGGCCAGCAAGACTGCGCCCAGCGAGGCAGCCGAAATGATTGCGGAGTATTTCATTATTCCCTCAGGAGATGCGTGATAAGACAGCTCATTCTATGGGTGGCCGGCAACAGCAATGTAATGGGTAATAAGTGTTAATTTCCCGAATGGCGGGAGTTCGTTGTGGCGCCCCGGTGCCGTCATGTCGGCTCATGTTCTCGTTGAAATCGCTGCACTACCATTCAGGAAAAGCGCTGACGTCAACCTCGAACATCTGCTTGGGCCAGTAAGCCATGGACTTGCGCCCGAAAGTCGGGCGTGACGACTCAAGCTGTGCCCGCCAGACCCATAAACATCGTCCGGTGCAGGATGTCCACGTGCTTCCGGGAGACCTCCAAAGCTTCCTCAACGCGGCCGGCACGGAGGGCCGCTATCAGGGCGATGTGGTCAAGGTTCGACGTGTGCAGCTTCTCGATCGGGTAGGGGATGAAGCAGTCGTACAGTTCTGCAAGGGTCTGGTGGTAGACCTCGACGGCGGTGTCCAGGCAGGATGCCGTGCCCACCAGTTGATGGAACTGCTCGTCCATCCGGTGGTAGTAGGACCGGTCGCTCGACTCAGCCATCTTCTGTGTCAGCCGTTCCAGCTCATCCAGCTGCTCCGTCGTGGCGTTCACCGCCGCATAATGGGTGACCGCGCATTCAAACAGCAGCCGCCGATCCACCAGCCGGTTCACCGCCTGGGACTCCGCGGCGGACCCAGAAAGTTAAGCGAGAACCTCGACAGGCGGCGCATCCGCCTCGAACGTTCCGCCGGCCCGGCCGCGGCGACGCACCACCAAAGCCGGAGTTGCGTTGGTGCTATTTCGCGCGTTTACGCTGAGGAAAAAATCCATAGTTTCCTGTTGAGATTTTATATGCATCGAATTTGCCAAGAGTAGACCGACGGCTCGGTGGCGCGTGATAGTAGTGGCATGACAGATGCAGATCTTCGCCTCCGCCTCGCCACCCTTCTACTTGAGGCGTTGGAGATTGGGAGCGGCAAACAAGAATGGGATGTGGTGGATGAAGTCTTCAGCACATTCAACCTCAATTGGAATGAGATTGAGGGCACTTTTCCTCACAGCCTTCCTGGGCGGGCGGATTTATTGCGGGTGCATGCTGCCCGTGAATTAGCGAAGGCCGTACCAACAGCACAGGATCTACTGAATACAGTCGTCCGGTGCGGAGGAAGGTTCGTCTCGATGCTCGAAGAGACATATGCGAGGTTGGCCCGCCACGCGGCGACGACATCTGGGGCATCGGAGACGTTCCGGCTGGAGCGGAGCGGGGTTGATGAAACACAACTGACCATCAGTCCGGCCTTCCTCGAGCAAGTGCACCTCATGATGGAACGTATTCGGCGCGTTCCGCTGGGGGTGATTGATGAAGCCGCTCTCGCCTCATTTACACTGTGGGATAACGGCGAGTCATACGGGCGTTGGCCCGTGTTACCAGACGCTGATACTGACAGGCTCCTAAACGCGGCACTGAATCTTTCCTGGATTGGCCCTATCATCCAGCAGCGAGAAGCGACGGACTCTTCATGGGGAGAAGCCGCCTCCCATTGGTCGGAGGCGAATCTGGCTGCGGCGCGGCTGGTATCGGCGGCCGAAGCAATTGTTAGCTCCCATGGCGCTCACTTGGATGCTCTAAGTGACGTCGACCCAGCGAGTGTCGCCCGGGAAGTCTTCACAGGCAACGCCTTCACTCAGAGGGAAGGTGTCCGCGCAGCAGAAATCGACCGTTTCAGGGCCACTCGCTTTTTTGGCACAACTGCTCTGTCTGGTTTCGTGCACGGCATTGAAGATCAAAGCGCTGTTGGTTTGACGGACAATCTAAAGCCTGTGGTTATTCAGAAGACTAACGACTTCTGGCCTCAGACAGGGGTTGGTGGTCTCGCGGCCTTCGTAGCCATGTGGCGACTGGGCCTTTGGGCAGAGAGGGAGCAGGAAAACCCCGCCAACACGCGTCGATTTAGCGACCCGATGATCATGACGGGGTGGCTCTCGTGGGTGGCATCTGCTTGCACAGAGGCGACAGCTTGGCTGGAAGACGAGATCCTCCAAGTTACGACAACGGCAACCGTAAATGAGCGGGTCGATGTTCTGAAGGAGTTCCTGAACCTTCCTCTGTGGCGGCAACGTAACCTGCTTTACGAAGTCTGGGTCCTCTGCGTGACGCTTGATGCCTGCGAAGTTGCGGGGTGGACGGTAGAGCTAACCGGCTTGACAGAAGTTGAGGGGGCGTGGGTCATCTCCGTTGGGCCGACCGCTACGCCAACAGCAAGACTTCGCCTATCCGCTGATGAGGAAATTTCACTTGATGTCTGGCGTGAACCTTCTCGCGAGACATCAGATGCAACATTAACGCCGGATTTGGCTGTCTCCACTGTGGGTCCGTATTGCCGGGACCTACTCGTGGTGGAGGCGAAGGACCGAGTAAAAATGGGAGTCGGGAAGGAATTTGGGGCTGGACCAACATTAGACAGGCTGCAGGCTGGCCAACGCACAGCTCTGGCCGTCGCCCAGAGATATGCCGTAGGCCTTCGAGCGAATGCGACCTGGGTTTGCAACCACTGTGACTTCCGCCAAGGTGCAGACCCGGCCGTTAACCACGGTGACGCGTGGACGGAGATCCACCTCGCAGACAATTTTCGTCCCGGTGAGGTCCCCGAAGCTTTCAACCACTCAGTGAAAGCGGCCTTGGAGCTCCCACCAAAAAGAGACATAGCCAAAGAGCAGCCGAAAGTAGCATCGGGGTTGCTGATGGTGGTGGATGTAACCGCGAGCATGCAGCCTCGGCTGTCAGAAGTCTTCGAGAAGCTCTTAGCGCCCGAAGTGGGGCAGTTCGGAACCTACCGCGCTGTACTCTTCAGCGATCACGGGGATGGTGAGCCTTTCCTTGTGCGTAAATTGGGTCCCTTTCCCGACGCAGCAACGATGGTAGAAAGTGTTCGCGTCCAACCAGACGGGGGCGGCGGGGACATTGAAGAGGCGCTTGAGGACGCGATGCAACGGTGCCGGGAACTGGTGTACGACATAGGCCCTCAGACGATTTTGATTCTCACGGACGCGCCGCCGCACAAAACCCAGAATTGTCCCTATGAGATCGATTTCACCACCGAAGTCCGAGCTTTGCTCGACCTGGGATGCGACATACTGGTCGCAAATGACTGGCTAAAATCGGGAGATCTCACGTGGATTGATTTTGCGGGAATGGCCAACTTTCGGCTTGCCCCGCTGCAGGTTTTGATTTCAGCCGGCCAAGCCCATTAGAGGACGGCAAATTTGCCCGCCGCACTGCTGTGCCACTGGTAACGTCGTGAGCATCGGTCGCAGTTCTAGGTTAGAGCCGAAGGACTTGGCGCAGCATCAAGTTTGCATCTTGGGTTCCAGTCGCGTCGTCTCGCTGCTTTCGGACGGTTTTATCGACGCTTGGACGCTGTGGGTCCTGCGACCAGTATTGCGTGTGGGACAAGGGTAGAAGCTGGTAAACGATGGCCTTCCAGCCCGTGAGCGAAAGCCGGACAGCGATATCACGGACGCCGGGCCCGAATTCCGGTGCAACTGGGCCTCCAACCGGGTCACCCAATAGTGAGGCCCTCACCGGGAAGTACAGGTTTGACCAGCGCGTAGGACCAAACGGCGCCCCGTGGTGCGCCACTCTTAGGGACCACGGTTTTCCCTCCAATGTAAAACGGCTCGGAATAAATGATGTTCCTTGCTCCGTAAGTGGGGGGCATCGAGGATATTCGCGCTCATTTTGGCGCTGCCTCAACTTCACTGTGCGGGTATCGAGCAGCAGGGATGCGTGGGCGAGGGGAGACCCAAGTGTGACGAAGTCGGTTACGAGCCAAGGGACTCCCAGCGCGCGGTTCTCGTGCCAAAGCCGAGATTGTGACTGCTGAAAGGCTTCGATTTGAGCGAGGTTTCCTGAGTTGTCGAGCGACGCTGCGCTTTGGTCGAAGACCTTAGCCTCTGCTTGCTTGCCAGGACCGCTGGGGTTTGGATGGCGCAACTCGTCCCACGCCAGCCGCAGCAGATCCAGCCCGATGACACTACCGAGGCTATGACCGACCAAAATGATCCGCTGATACTGCCCGTCCTGGTTAAGTTTCTTAAGCAGCTTTAGGCCGTCTTCACGGATACTGTTTCGCGCAGAGACGTTGCGCGGGTGGGGAGTCAGGTAGCGCGCGGCCTCCGCCAGCGATTCGGTGATAAACCGTCCGGCTACGACCTGGACGACCAGAAGAACTAGGGCAAGTCCGGCCTGCCAAGAACGCCAAGCATTCACAGCGCCTTCAGTCAGCACCTCTTGGATGAACAGCCATCCAAGTAGGACCATAATCAGGAACCCAGCTGTTTGGACCAATCCGACGACACCACGCAAGGTCCGGTTTAACCGCCAAAATGGCTCGCGGAAGATCAGAGCGACTGCCCAACGAAGAGTTTCACGAAACTTCCCACTATCAAAGTGGTGGGCCCAGTAAAGCTCATAACAGTCCGTAAGGGGACGGTGTCTCGTGCTCGGCAACGTGTATCGGCGCAATTCGAGGGAGTCGGAGAGCCGATCAGGCTTGCTGTAGTACCGTTCCTCCCCCAAGCCTTCGACAAAGCTGCGCAGAGTATCCATTGGCCGCTGCTCGCCTATCCCGTGAATCAGGACGACCGCCTGACGCTCCCCATTTGTCATGGATAAAGTCTGCCATGTCGATCTGCTGTAGCTCAGCAACGTGACTCCGTTCTGCCCAAGGCGGTCTTCGGGAAACTCAGCGAGAAGTTCCACACCCCGGTGGAGAACCTGGTCGTCACGGGCATCATCGGCCTGATCGCGCTGTTCCTGGACGTGGCCACGTCGACGTCGTTCATCAACTTTGGTGCCTTCACCGCCTTCACGCTGGTGAACGCCTCGGTGGTGTTCCACTACGTGCGCCAGCGCCGGGCCGGGCAGCAGCTGAACGTTGTGTCCTACGTGGTGGTCCCGGTGGTCGGCGCCATCATCTGCGCGTACCTGCTCTCCCAGCTGGACAGCAACGCCATTACGCTGGGGGTGTCCTGGCTGGCGCTCGGCATCATCGTCCTGGCCCTGATCACCCGCGGCTTCAAGGCGGCGCCGGAGATGACGGCCACGGAGAAGGCCACGGTCGAGGCGGCCGCCTGAGCCTGTCCTGTTTTGTAGCGTGGCTTTTGGGCCAAGGGAAGGAACACTCGTGAGGATAGCGCTGGGGCAGCTGGAGTCGGGCGCCGACATCCAGGCCAACCTCGCCGCGATCGACCGATTCGCCGCCGGGGCAGCGGCCGACGGCGCCGGGCTGGTCGCCTTCCCGGAGTACGCCACCTACGAGAAGAAGGAGGTGGACGCCACGTTCCCCGCGGTGGCCGAGCCGCTGGACGGCCCCGTCTGCACCGAACCTGCCGCTATAGCCCGCCGCCACCGCATCGCGCTGGTGGCGGGCGTGGTGGAAACCTCGGAGGAGCCGGGCAAGGCGTACAACACGCTGGTGGCTTTCGGCCCCAACGGCGGCCGGCTGGCTTCGTACCGGAAGATCCACCTTTTCGACGCGCAGGGGTTCGGGGAATCCGAGTTCATCAAGCCAGGCGGGTCCCTGGAACCGGTCGTGTTCGAGCACGGGGGAGTGCGGTTCGGGCTGATGACCTGCTACGATCTGCGGTTCCCGGAGCTGGCCAGGTCACTGGCCGACGCTGGCGCACAGGTTCTGCTGGTCTGTTCGTCCTGGGTGCCGGGCGAGCACAAGACCGAGCAGTGGCTGGCGCTGAACGCAGCGCGTGCGATCGAGAACAGGGTGTATGTAGCGGGGGTGTGCCAGGCGCCGCCGGTCTCGGTGGGCCGGAGTGTGCTGGTGGACCCGATGGGGGTTGTTGAGGCGGACCTTGGGCTGGAGCCTTGTATGCGGACAGTGGAGGTTTCGCTGAAGACGGTGGACCGGGTGCGGGAGTTGTTCCCGATGTTCCGGCAGCGGCGGTTGTAGCTGCCGCGAAACTGCTCGCAACTGCAGGAAGCGCAACAGCAAAGGTTTCGGGGTATACCTCTGCAGCTATAAACCGCCGGCCTTCGGTGTTGAAGCCTGGGCCTGCTTGACTGGCCCGGATACCACGGGAGCTGGCCGATGAAGTCGTCGAATTCGCCCATTTCGGTCGTACCCGTCTCAGGGCCCCACAACATCTGTGTCTGCGCCGAATTCGCTCCGCAGAGCCCCGTCGGCCGCCATCCCATAGTCTGGTTTGCGGGGGTCCGGAATGTCGTTCACCTCAACAGCTCCATAATCTCCGAGCCCGCGAATGCTTCCTGCCCACCACAGGTAGTGAGCCGCTACCGCGTAGAGGGCCAGGGAAGTCCAAATTGTGCCGACTCCTGCTGTCTTGAGCGAGAACGCCACCGCCCATGTGACCAGTCCACTGCCGAGGGACAAAAGAAACCATTGGATCCAAGCCTTCCTCGGTCTTTCTTTGTACGCGGATACGAGCCACAAGCTGAGCACTGCCGTGATGACAACCGTCGCGAAAGGGCCCGTCAGCCAAATTGGCAATAGCGCTGTTTGCCTTTGCTGATTTGTAAGGAAGACGAGGCCTACTGCGAGTAGTCCTGACAAGAGGGAGGCAAGAGTCCATGAAGTGGCCGCCGCCCGATTGGGCACCTCGGACGGAAGGCAGACGAGATTCCACCAACTGGTGACAGACAATGAGAAGGTCACTATGAGAAATATGAGCGTGCGCGCTGACCATCCGTCGTGGAGTCCCACGGCCACTGAAGCTACCCATGCGAGTAGGGCTCCCCAAAAATACCAGCGAGACCACTTCTCTCCTCTCGCCATGCGTGCGGCCAGATCGGTGTACAACCGTCCTTTAATGCTGTCTAAGGACCCGGAACTACTCTGTTTAGACTCGCGGTCGATCAGTCTCTTTCTTCGGAGCCTGGCTTTCCTTGTAGAGAACAACGGAATTAAACACAGCACTGCGAGGATAACTATAAAGATGCTTGCGTATACGGACGGACTTCCGGAAGTCGACGAGAGGGCAATGGCAACAGCGATCACCGAGGCTGAGAAGATTGCTGGGAGGTGCACCAGCGAGAAAGGAAGCAAAACAAGAAATAAGGGCGCCATGAGCTTCACAAAGGCTTCACAGATTTTCATCGGCCAACTGTCTCCTATGTCAAAGGAGCGGAGAAGTAGGCGGCTGAGACGATGCAGAATAGCTGCCACGTAGGCTGGTTGAAGGCGAAACAGATCCCCGGGGCCTGAAAGGAGGACTGGGTCTCCCTCAGGTCCAGGATTTCCCCGCGGCTGCAGTTGTTTCACCTGAGTGACGACCTCAGACTGAACTTTCCGAGCATCAGTGTCAGGGTCGCCCGCGAAAGAGCCCTGATTGGTCGCGAGCGGTGGGGGGTCTAAGTCTGCAAGCATTCTTACTATTCCAGCGGACGCGTCAAGTCTCCCCCACCACCAATCGTTAGTGCGCCATCGTTCTGAAAAGAAGGCTGCGAAGTTGAATAGCGAGGAGCCAGCGAGCTTTGAGTCAGCGTCCAGTTGCTCCGGCAAGCCCTGGTTTAACACGGCTTCACCGAAATCCTCATCGAGGGCAATTCTCAAGTATTTCTCGGCTTGACGCGCGCGGCGAGCCGCAAGCAATTCTGCGAGGTCGATTCCCGAGTCCAAGGATGTGGGCTCTGACGCGGTAATCGCAGTGAACCCTACCGCTTCGTGCCCCTCTGATCTAAAAGCTAGCGCGACGAAGGGTGTTAGGTCCCACGATCGCCAACTCTGAGGGAACGCAGCCCAGGGGTTGACACGAGTCGAATTCTTCATCGAGAGCTCTCTGAGGCCCTCTACTACGTCATCCATCTCGTCCCATAGCGGCGTGCATCTTTCCAGTTTTTGGTCCTGCTCCCACAACCATCGTTCTTTCGCGGTGCTGCTTTCCGTGTCCTTGAGGACTCCTAACACACAGGTGTCGCGGAGATGGCGGGCCTGCGCTTGAAGTTTGTAAAGTTCCTCCCTGATGGATTCCTGACGTCCTCGGGGATCGAGCCGAGTCATCTCAGTTTTGGCAAAGGCCTGTTCCTCTTGGGCCCTGAGCCATGCCAGAGCAGCCCACACTGTTTCCAGCAGAGCCTGAGGGCCCTGGAGAACCGATAGCCGCTCCTTTGAACTTATTGATGCGAGCATGCTTTGGTAGCCCGACTTTAAGTCCCGCTCCAGAGTTCTCTTGGCGTTCTGCGAAGTGGGTTGAAGGCTCGGCCGGTCTAGGCTCTCTGTGTCCAACAACCAGCGCTCTGGATCCTCCATTGCCTCTCGAAGGAGGGCTAAATCTGTAACTGCGCGTGCAACAATGTATGCGTCCTGCAGCCTTTTGCGGTCCGCGGAAGAGTCGGATGAGATCATGGAGGCCTGCTTCCAAGCGCGCAGACGTGCCTCATGGGCGAGTGCCCGAAGCCTGTCTTGCGCCACTTGCTCGATCTCATCCTCTGCCGACTCCCGGAATCGTCTGATCGATTGGGCAGCGAGGAGGACCTGAGTGAAGCGGGACAATCTGTCCTTGCGTATGGCCTCCCTGGTGGCCCAGGTTGGAGGGTCTACGCTCACTGCGGCAGGTGGGATGATGCGGGCATCTGGGCTCGGGTCGAGGTAAAGCAGGCGGCGGGTGTCGTAAGTATCCGTTGGTGAAGTGCGAACCGCATGAAGCGCCCGATCAATCGGAACGTTGTCAAGAATTCCCCCATCAATCACCCTGAAAGGAATGCCTGGAAGATTCCCGCGCCGCGCCGCGAACTCTACACTCATGTCAACAGGACCGTCTTCAAACGGGTCGTTGTCCTGATACCCATCCCTAAGCGCGTGCGACCAAATCAGCGCAGGCTCAAACGCCCCAGGAAACGAAGACGTTGCGCGCGCGGCGTATGAAAGCTTTTTTACGAGATTGTTCTTGCGGAGACAACCCTCACCATCTTCGCTTTCTGAGGGCGGGAGGACAAAACGGAAGTGCCCCCTGCCGCTGTTCTGGGCCAAATAGTCGGGGTCTGAAATAGTAGCGGACAAATGAACTGATAACTTACCGGACTCGTGCAAACTGTTTTTTGGGCCGTCCATAATCTTGTTGATCGCTGCCTCCACGCCCGACCAGAAGTACCCATCACCTCGAAAAACCGATGGAACAGCGTGCCACCCGTTTGGCTGGAGGAGCGCCCATATTGCTCCCTGCTGCTGCCAAACAGAAAGAACCTGGTCAAAGCTGCCGCCTACCCTTTGGGAAACGGCATAAAGGACTGAGTTAAGGCCGCCCGCACTTGCGCCGGCGAGTATGTCTACTTCGACGCGGTCATAGCGCTGCTTATCAAGCCATGCGGCATAAGTCTGGGCCCGGGATCGTGTCTGCGGATCTACAGTCTCGCCAGGCCTTTCCAAGAAATAGAACCTGTGGACCCGAGACCCCATCCGGATGAGTCGCACCCTTCGAAGAACGTCGATTTCGGCGACTGCTCCTCCGATCCAAACTGCTAGACTTACCCCGCCCTTGGCAGCTAAAGCCAAACGCAGTACACGCCCGTAAGCTGATCCCTGCGAACTTGCACCCGAATTGGTGATTAGCGCGGCCACGTCCTCGGTAGGCGGGTAGTCGTCTGGACCGAGGTATTCGACTCTTCTATCCATCAAAACCCTCAGGAAAGTTGCTTTCTTGGGAGTAGCCATCAGCGCGGGGTGTAAGCCAAAATGGTCGACGTTGTGGCAGTTAGGAGGAAATCCAAACTATAAGCTAGGAGGAAATCCAAACTATGAGCGAATTATCAGCGTGAGAACATGGTAAAAGTATTCGCAGAGTTTTGGTAGGGACCTTAGTCCCAGCGTGCTTGCGGGACCTAACGGCGATGGCACTAATTAGTTTTCGAGGCAGGGGTTACCGGTTCAGTCCCATGTCGCTAGAAGTTTCTCGTTTCCGGGAGGCAACGATGTCACTGGTAATTTGAATCGATGGCTCTGCATGCCTGAGTATTTTCGCCTTTAGGGGTGACTACCCCGCCACCGACTCCGCGATCTTTGCCGTCGTTGTCGCGTTCATCCACTCCGTCAGCCATGGGGCCCGGACACTGGAGGTGATCCGGTAGCCGGCCGCGAAGGTTCCGTTGCCTCCGGCGTCGATGCAGTCCTACAGCGGCCTCGAGCGCGGCGAGGTCGTGGGGAATTGCAAGCACGACGGCGGTGGGAGACGGAACAGGGACTGGCGCGAATGCGGCCCGGCAATCGAGAACAGCGTCTGCGTCGCGGGCGTTTGAAGCCTGTAGGGACTTTGTCAGTTCGTTTTGAAGACTCACTCAGCATCATACGCGGTGGGCCCTGACATCCAAGGGCGAATTTCGCTCGGGGCCTGGGGGTCTCGGAAGGCGGCGTCGGAGGGAAACTTGGGACTCGTCTGCGCTGAGGAGCAGGAACTGGTCGGAGGACTTTTACATAGGTTCAAGGCTCCGATGAATGATCTTATAGCAGGAAACAGCTTCAGCCAGGTTCTTGATGGTCAACTTTTTGTTGGCCTCCGCGGAATGACTCCAAGCCGTTCAAGCTCCGTGTCTCTCTCCAGAATCACGTCGGCTTTTGCATGGTCCCACGCGGCGTTGCTTACCGGCACCATGCTTGCCATGATGCCTCGCAACTCTGTCTCCACGTCGTTCACGTATGTTTCGGACCCGGCGGCGTGTGTCTCGATGTCACGCTGAATCTTGCGGTGCAGCTTGTGGAAGGCATCGGCTTGGTCGTTGAGAGCCTTGATGCGGCTTCCAGTCCAAGCCTGGAGAGCCGTGATAGCGGTTGCTAAGATCATGACTGCACCTACCAGCACCCGGGCAGTGATCGAGAACTCCTCGTTCTGCAGGCTTGTGAAGATTTCCGTCGCGGTGATCGCGCTGAGGACAGCTGTCGCTCCTCCGAGCCAAGGCACCCAATGGTGCGCGCCTACGTACTTTGAGGTTGCTTTACAGTAGGTCCACGCATCAGTCCATGTAGACACCAGCAGCCCGGAAATCGGCGGAGTGTTTGGGGCAGCTACAGCTTTGATGACTCCCTGAGATTCCATTCGGGCGCCGCCCTTGGCGCCATCAGGGGTCACGCTTTCCTCTGCCTCTACGGAGAGGATGACATAGGCGGGAGTAGATGAAGATTCTGGGTTTGGTCCTGTCTCGGTCATTCTGACCACCTCCGCCTTCTCTGCTCTGCGACCTCTACTCTGAGACCTGGGCAAGTAACTCGACAAGGGCCCAAAGACCCGCAAAACATCGCAAAACAGCGAAACAAGAGGGACCCCAACAGGGTGTAGCCTCCGCGTTAGCACCTGCTTATTGGGAAGTTCTTCTCCCAAGCTACTTCGGGGAGGAGCGTCTTCGGGGTCTCCGAAGCAAGGCCAGCGGTGGCTGCACATCCAGCATGGGAATGATCGGTCCGAGCCGCTCCTTCCCGAACTAGCCAAAGGAACGGTCGGGAAGGGTTCTTAGCTCCCCACCGCAGTCTTTGCCGCTCGGGTCGCTTTCATCCATTCGGTCAGCCACGGCGCGCGGACGCTGGAAGTGATCCGGCAGTCCGCTACGAAGGTTCCCCTGGCCCCGGCGTCGATCCACTCCTGAAGCGCGGACAGGTCAGCCAGCGAGCGGATCACCGCGGACTCCGCACCCAAAGCCCGCGCAACTCCGCTGAAGTCCACCTCCGGGATCAGCATCGGCTTCTCAGTCAAGCCCTGGGAGCCGTACTGGTGGATCTCGGCCCCGTAGGCGGCGTCGTTGTAGATCACCACGATCGCGCTGCGGGCGGCCCCGATCAGCGATTCGAGATCGGACAGGCCCATCAGGAAACCGCCGTCGCCGGAGGCCAGCACCAGGGTGCGGCCGTCCTCCACCGCACGGGCCGCCCCGACGGCACTCGCCAGACCCAGCCCGATCGACTGGAACGCGGTCCCCACCATCACCAGGTCCTGCGGCCGCGGAATGGTCCAGTACATCGGTGCCCACCCAATGAAGTGCCCGCCGTCCTGCACCACCGTGCGGCGCTCCGGCAGCATGGCGCCCAGCGCTGAAGCCAGCGCGCGCGGATCCAGCCGCCCGTCCTCAGTCGAAGCGGAACCCGTAGTATGGCCCGGGCCGGAAGCCAGCCGCCGGACAGCCTCCGAACGCCACGCACCAGCAGCAGCGTAACCATCAACCAACGCCAACAGCCGCAAAGCAGCAGCCTTCACATCCGCCTGGACAAACACATCCACCCGCGGGTTCGTCGGCTTCACCGCGGTGTCGATCTGGATGACCGTGGCATCCGTGCCGAGCAGATGCCCGAACCGCATGGTGAACGGGCTCAGGCTCGCCCCTGCCACCAGGACCACGTCGGCCTCGCCCATGAGCCCGGCAGCGGTGTCGGTGCCGAAACCGCCCGCGACGCCCAGGTACCCCTCGCCATTGAGGAGGTTGAGCGCCAGGGCGGTTCCGGCGGTCAATGCGCCGAGCCGGTCGGCGAGTTCGCGGAGTTCCGGGCCGGCGCCGGCGAGGTGCGCGCCCCGGCCGGCCAGGATCAGCGGTCGCCGTGCCTCCGCGAGAAGGCGGGCCACCCGCGCAAGGTCCGTGCCGCCGTCGTCCGTCACCTCCAAAGCGATTGGCTCCGGAAGGTCCTCATCCGCAGCCTCGAGCGCGGCGAGGTCGTAGGGGATGGCGAGCACGACGGCGGTGCGCCGGGTGAGTGCGTACTCCACCGCCTGCCGGGTGATGGCGCCCGCGGCGTCGCGGGTGACGGTGAAGGTGGCGGCGCCGAGGCCGGCGGCGATGGCGGCCTGGTCCACGTCCTGCGGCCGGGCGCCGCTGGTGGGTGCGTCGCCGGTGACCAGCACGACGGGGATCTGCGCCTGGACGGCTTCGGCCAGGGCGGTGAGCGCGTTGGTGTAGCCGGGGCCGTAGGTGGTGGTGCCCGCGGCGAGCCGTCCTGAGGTGCGGTAGTAGGCGTCGGCCGCGGCGATGGCGGCGCCCTCGTGCCGGACGGCGGTGAAGCGCAGGCCCTGGTGCTCCGCGGCGTCCAGGAAGTAGACGTTGCCGTTGCCCATGACGCCGAAGACGTCGCTGACGTAGCTGCTGAGAACCTGTGCCACGCGGCCGGAAACGGTAAGTGAAGTCATGCAGGAATCTTGCGGCCCGGCATGGAGATCGGCAACACACGGGAATGCGCCTGGGACTTTTGGCAGGGGAGGAGCAGCAGAACTGCCAAAACGCCCAGTTGTGGCGCGCATCACCCAGGGTTAGGCGGAAGGGCGCGCTTCCTGCTCCGTCAGCCGGCTGATGAGCCCGTCGTACCGGGGCGGCATGAGTTCCATGACGGAGATGGCGGTGCTGGTCCGCTGGATCCCGTCGATCTCCAGGATCTGGTTGGTGATGCGGTAGAGATCGGCGGTGCCGCGCGCCACCACCTTGGCCATGAGATCTGCGTCGCCGGTGGTTGCGTGCACCTCGATGACCTCCGGGATGGCAGCGAGCCCGCTTTCCACTGAGCCGAACCGCGTCTGGCTGATCTCCAGCGAGAGGAAGGCCATCAGTTCGTAGCCGAGCGCGGCGGGATCCAGCCTGCGGCTGAAGGAGCGGAGTGCGCCGCTGCGCTCCAGCCGCGCCAGCCGGGCGTGGACGGTGTTGCGGGCGACGCCGAGGGTCCGGGAGAGTGCCAGGGCGCTGGCTTCGGGGTCCTTGTCCAAGGCAAGGATGATCCTGCCGTCGAGCGAATCGAGGGTGCGGGAGGAAGGGATGGTCATATTTTCACCAGAGGTACTAGAAGTTGAGCAGAAGTCCCAAGCACAAAAGCGTATCTTGCATTGTGGTCCGGGTCACTTCCATGATCGGACCTCATGACTGCTGAACAACTCCTGGCCGAACCCGAGACAGCGCTGCCCACACTTCGCAGCGCGGTCACCGGCCTTCCCGCCTACGTGCCGGGCCGGCGCAGCGTCGGCGCGGACATCGCCGCCCTCGCCAGCAACGAAAGCCACTACGAGCCCCTGCCCGCAGCCACCGCTGCGGTGGCCGAGGCGGCCGGCAGGATGAACCGCTACCCGGACATGGGCGCCGTCGAACTCTGTGAACGGATCGCCCGGCACCTGGGCGTCACCGCGACGGAGGTGGCGGTGGGGCCCGGCAGCGTGGGCGTCCTGCAGCAGATCATCACCGGACTGTGCGACGCCGGGGATGAGGTGGTGTTCGCGTGGCGCTCCTTCGAGGCGTACCCCATCTTGGTGGAGCTGGCAGGTGCCCGGCCGGTCCGCGTCCCGCTGGACGAGGCCGAGGGCCACGACTTGGACGCCATGGCCGCCGCCGTCACCGAGCGCACCAAGGTGATCCTGCTCTGCACCCCCAACAACCCCACCGGCGTGCCGATCAGCCACGACCGCCTGGAGGCCTTCCTGCGGTCCGTCCGCCCCGAGATCCTGGTGGTGATCGACGAGGCCTACGTGGAGTACGCCGACGCCGGCAGCGGCCCCGATTCCCTGGCGCTCTACCGCCGGTACCCGAACGTCTGCATCCTGCGCACCTTCTCCAAGGCCTACGGGCTCGCAGGCCTGCGCGTCGGTTATGCGATTACGACGGCGGCCATCGCCGAAGGTCTGCGGCGCACCGCCCTGCCGTTCGCCGTGAGCGCGCTGGCGCAGAAGGCGGCCGTCGCGTCGCTGGACGCGGGGGAGGAGATGGCAGCCCGGGTTTCCCTGGTGAAGCAGGAACGTTCCCGGATGGCTGCCGAGCTTGCCGCGCAGGGGTGGACGCTGCAGCCCAGCCAGGGCAACTTCCTGTGGATCCGCGCCGACGCCCCGCTTCTGGGCTTGCTTGTGGACGCCTTCGACGCCGCGGGCATTATGGTCCGCGCGTACCAGGGCGACGGCGTGCGGATCACTGTGGCCGACCCCGGCTCCAACGACCGCGTGCTCCGGCTCCTTGCATCACACGCGGTCCTGGCAATTTCCTGACTCTTTTCTCCTTCCGTTCCACCTACTAAGTAAGAGGAATCCCTAATGGAACCCCAGACAAAGACGTCTGCCCGCGCCCTCGGCGCGGCCCTCAAACCCAGGCAGCTCACCATGATGGGCCTGGGCAGCGCCATCGGCGCGGGCCTGTTCATCGGCTCGGGGGCCGGCATCCAGGCCGCCGGTCCGGCGGTGCTGATCTCCTACCTCGTGGCCGGCACCCTCATCATCCTAGTGATGTGGGCGCTCGGCGAGATGGCCGCCGCCAACCCGGACAGCGGCGCCTTCTCCGTGTACACGGCCAAGGCCTACGGCCCGGTAGCCGGCGCCACGGTGGGCTGGCTGTGGTGGATCCAGCTGGTGGTGGTCATCGCCGCCGAAGCTTTGGGTGCGGCCGGCCTGCTCGCGACGATCTTCCCGGCCCTGCCGGTGTGGCTGATGGCCTTCGTGTTCATCGTGGTGCTCACCGCGGTGAACCTGACCAGCGTGAAGAACTTCGGCGAGTTCGAGTTCTGGTTCGCCCTGCTGAAGGTGGCGGCAATCGTCGGGTTCCTGCTGGTGGGCTTTGCCCTGCTGTTCGGCTTGGTGCCGGGCGTGCAGTCACCGGGCCTCGGCAACTTCATGGGAGAGGGCTTCGCGGTCAACGGGTTCAGCGGGATTGCGACGGCGCTGTTTGTGGTCGCCTTTGCGTTTGGCGGCACCGAGATCGTGTCCGTGGCGGCAGCCGAGACGGCCGAGCCAGCCCGCAGCGTGAAGAAGGCGGTCCGGACGGTGCTGTGGCGCATCCTGGTGTTCTACATCGGTGCCATCTTCGTGATCGCCGCAGTGGTGCCCGTGGGTTCAGCAGGGCTGAAGAGCCCGTTCGCCGCCGTACTGGACGCCGCAGGTATGCCCGGGGCGGCCACCGCCATCACTCTGGTGGCCGTCGCAGCTCTGCTCTCAGCCCTCAACGCCAACCTGTACGGTGCTTCCCGGATGGCGTTCTCCCTGGCCGAGCGGGGTGAGGCACCGCGGTGGCTCGCTTCCGTGTCGAAGGCCCGGGTCCCGGTGGTGGCGGTCCTGGCCAGCGTCGCCTTCGGTGTGGTTACGGTGGTGCTTGAGCTGATGTTTCCCGAGAAGGTGCTCCCTGCCCTGCTCAATATTGTCGGCTCGACCTGCCTGCTGGTGTGGACGTCCGCTCTGCTGGCCCAGCTGGCGCTGCGCCTCCGCGCCGACCGCGACGGAACGGCGCTTCCGCTCCGGATGCCGGGCTTCCCGTGGCTCACTTCGCTTGGTCTGGTGATCCTCGCGGCGATCTTCACGGTGGGATTCATCGGTGAGGATTCACGCCCCCAGCTCCTGAGCACCTTCGGACTCGTGGCGGTTCTGGCAGTGGGGTGCTGGCTGAACCACCGTTCCGGCAAGGTTCCGGGGCAGATTGAGTCTTCCGACCGTGAAAAGCAGCAGGACCTCATCCACTGAACCAAAGGTCATGGACCTTTAGCAGGTCCTCATGAAGCAAGGGCGCGCCCGGCCCACTGTCGGGGCGCGCCCTCGGGGTCATTAGCCATCTTGAGGAGTGGTGCCAAAAGTGGCACCATAGTCCATGTGGCGGGCATCGATAAGATCGAGAAGCAAGCTAGGAACTCACCTGAGAACGTCTCTTACAGCGACATGCTCAAACTCTGTACGCACTACTTTGGCGAACCTAGGTCGGGCTCTGGAAGCCACAATGCCATCTTCAAGATGCCCTGGGCGGGGGATCCCAGGATCAACTTGCAGAACAAAAATGGCAAGGCAAAGCCGTACCAAGTGAGACAAAGCCATCGCCGCCATCGATCGGAGCAAGGAGAAGTAAATGTCCACTCGAAAAGCAGCTGCTGCGCCGTCTGCGGTGACACAGTATCGATACTCAGTGCAGTGGTCGCCGGAGGATCAGGAGTTCGTCGCCACTGTTCTTGAGTTCCCTTCCCTCTCCTGGCTGGACGAGGATCAGTTCGAGGCGCTCCGCGGCATTGAACGATTAGTGTCCGACGTCATCGATGAACTTACGCAGTCGGGTGAGCCCGTGCCCGAGCCCATCGCGACGCAAAAGTTCAGTGGCCGCCTCAACCTCCGGGTGCCCCCGGAACTCCATCGCCAGCTCGCGATTGAAGCTGCCAATCACGGAATGCCCCTAAACAAGTACGCGACAGAGCGACTGACGGCCTGAGTTCTCGGTCAGCGGGTAACTACTACGGCGCCGGACCTGAGGTGGCTGTCCCACCCGCGGGCGATGAGTTGGTTGACCTGTTCGGAAAGACGCTTTCCGCGTTCAGCAAGGAGCGTTTCGCATTTGCCGCAGGTGTGATGACCGGCAGTTGACGGTCCGGCGGCGCCTCCTGAGGGCGCACATCTTAATTGAGGAGGGACCCCTCTGTCGACTCGAACGCATAGGGGAGTTGTGCTTCCCCGGGTCCCACATCGGATCTCGACCTTGACGTAATTCGGTTGCATCGTGGTATTCCTTTCTTGCCGATACTCGTCGCGGCGGGCCCGGACGATACACACGCGGGAAAGGTGGCAGCCAGCTCTGACATTTTCTGTGGAGGCTCTGACGCTTCCGCTTCCTGTGGCAGCGCATCAGACTGAAAAGTTGTATGCGACAGTGGCGGGCCTACGCATCCACATGGTCGCCGCGGAACCTCCTGGCTCTGCTTGACCGGGATCCAGCTGTTGGAACCGATTTTGTCCAGGCCTTCGATGACCGCTCTACATGCGTTGAAGAATGCGCCTCAAGTGTCCGCCATACGGTGTGCAGGCCCAGCAGTTAACAGGTTAACTATTTGCTGAATCCGTAGGGGTCGGCGCCTCCAGCCGACGTGCCAAAAAGCGCTGCGATGGAGGCGTCGATCGCCCGCTGGAGGTTCCTGTAGGGAGGTCTGCATCGGTCAGTCAGGCAGGCGCTTCAACTGAGCTGCGCGCTCATCCGTGACCCAGAAGAACACCTCGTTGGCACGCGGCGGCGTGAACCTGGGCCCGGACTGCGCACGCCAAGGCGGCGTCAGTCCCGGGAAGTGCCTGCCCAGCGTGCGTTTGACCTGGGTGGGGAGGATCTTCATGACGGAGTAGTCCACGTCCAGCGCCTCCGCCAATTCACGAGTACTCAGAGCGCCGTCCTGGCCGGGGTGGCCGGATAGGTGACGGAGCATTCTCCCGACGTTGATGCTGGTCTTGGTGTCTATCGCAAAAAACTTAATCAGGTCCTCGTCGGTCCAGCCGTCGATCGCTTCTTGATCGGTGACGCCTGCATCCTTAGCAATCTGCTCGGTGGAGGCGGTAGTTATAGTCGAAAGGTGTTCGCCGAGGGAGGCAAGTAGGGAAATGATCCGCTCGCTGGGGACCGCATCCTCAGTAATCGACTCGATGGAGGAGGCAGCTGTAGTCGAAACGAGTCCCCCCAAGAAGGCGAGTACGGCTCTGACGTGTTCGTTGGGGACCGGGATGTACTGGAAGGCGGCGGCTGGGTCGGCGGACGTGTTGATCATCGGGGTTCTCTCTTTTCGTTGGAATATTACATAACGTAGCATACAGTACGTCACGTAGTGCGTCACGTAAACTGCCGAAGTGATTACAAACGTAATGAAGGACGGCCAAAAGCTTTGTTTCAGAAGGCCGTCCCGGCGCGTCTGCGAAGGGCCTTGGACGGCGGGTGCCACCGTAGCTGCAAGCAAGTGCTGACGTCCGACGGCGTCCGCCTAGCTTCCTTAAGCGGGGAACCGAAGCTGATCTCCGGGCTGTCTTGTGGGCCGCAGACATGGTGGCCAAGGTGGTGGAGTCGCTGCGCTGCGCCTTTGCGGAGGCTCCTGATCCTGGGGCGCTGCTGGATGAGCCGTTCACGCTGAAGGAACTGCGCGCCGTGTTCCTGGCCGGCCTGGTGGTGGCGCAGTTCGCCTCCGGCCTCGCCGCGCAGGCCAGTGCGTCCCGCCTGATGTACGCCATGGGCCGCGACTCGGTCCTGCCGAAGGCGGTGTTCGGCAGGCTCAGCGAGAAGTTCCACACTCCCGTGGCCAATCTGGTGATCACCGGCGTCATCGGCCTGATTGCGCTGTTCCTGGACGTGGCGACGTCGACGTCGTTCATCAACTTTGGTGCCTTCACTGCCTTCACGCTGGTGAACGCCTCGGTGGTGTTCCACTATGTGCGCCGGCGTCGGGAGGGGGAGCAGCTGAACGCGGTGTCCTATGTGGTGGTCCCGGTGATCGGCGCCGTCATCTGCGCGTACCTGCTCTCCCAGCTGGACAGCAACGCTATTACGCTGGGTGTGTCCTGGCTGGTGCTGGGCATCATCGTCCTGGCCCTGATTACCCGGGGCTTCATGGCGGCGCCGCCGGAGATGACGGCCACGGAGAAGGCGACGGTCGAGGCAGCCGTCTGAGCCTGTGTTGTTTGTAGCGTGGCTTTTGGGCCAAGGGAAGGAACACTCGTGAAGATAGCGCTGGGGCAGCTGGAGTCGGGTGCCGACATCCAGGCCAACCTCGCCGCGATCGACCGCTTCGCCACCGAGGCAGCGCGGGACGGCGCCGCCCTGGTCGCCTTCCCGGAGTACGCCACGTACGAGAAGAAGAAGGTGGACGCCACATTCCCCGCGATAGCCGAGCCGCTGGACGGGCCGGTCTGCCGGGAGCTTGCCGCCATCGCCGCCCGCCACCGCATCGCCGTGGTGGCGGGCGTGGTGGAAACCTCGGAGGAGCCGGGCGGGGCGAGCACGGGGGAGTGCGGTTCGGGCTGATGACCTGCTACGACCTGCGTTTCCCGAGCTGGCACGGTCATTGGCCGACGCCGGCGCGCAGGTCCTGCTGGTCTGCTCGTCCTGGGTGCCGGGCGAGCACAAGACCGAGCAGTGGCTGGTCCTGAACGCGGCGCGGGCAATCGAGAACAGCGTGTATGTAGCGGGGGTGTGCCAGGCGCCGCCGGTCTCGGTGGGCCGGAGTGTGCTGGTGGACCCGATGGGGGTTGTTGAGGCGGACCTTGGGCTGGAGCCTTGTATGCGGACAGTGGAGGTTTCGCTGAAGACGGTGGACCGGGTGCGGGAGTTGTTCCCGATGTTCCGGCAGCGGCGCTTGAAAGGCTAGCAGTCGATCGAGAACAGACCGGATATGGGATACCGATCCGGGCTTGCGCAGTGGAGCAGCTGGATCAGCGCACCAAAAGGACAGGGTGCCCTTGCGTCGCGGTTTACTTCTTGGGCACCCCGGCGGCAGCTTCTGCTGCCCGCAGCGCGTTGCCGAACGCCGCTACGGCGGACTGGTAGTCGGCGGTGCGGGCCGAAGACTTGGCCTGATCAGCCGCCTGGCCTGCCCTGATCATGGCAGCGGTTTCAGACACGCTAGTATCGGACATTGCCGGGAAGTCGAACTGAAGTTGCGGATCGAGTTCGTACGCCAGCCACCGGTTCTTGCTGCGGTCATGCTGCAAAGCAGCGGCGCTGAAGGCATTAGCGTCAACTACTGACATCTCGGCCAGGCTTCCCGGGGGCATGGCAGCGACTTGCTCCGCCGCCCGGGCGGCCTCGAGTTGACGCCACAGTGCCTGTGCGGTGCCAAGTCCTTCAGGTCCTTTGAGCCGATGCTTCAGAATCATATTGTTCTCGTAGATCCGGATTTGCTCCGGCGTCATGCCATCCAGCTGCCCATCGCTTCTCTGGGCTACGTCGGCAGGACCTCTTTTACTGGCAATACTGCTGACCGGAATGGGGAAGACAAACCTGCCTCCCAAGATTCCACCCAGCAAAACAGTCCAGAAAATCCAGTCCGGTGAACCTGCCGAGGATACTGACCCTGCCGCAAAAACTGCTGCCGACGACGTTATGGCCTGGCCCTTTGTAAGTACTACTCGGGACTTCCCGATGCGCATTACCCTGCGGTGTTTGGTGAGCTGTCTGTGGTGGAAGGAAAGGGCATTTGCGATCCAATCGCTTGCGCGGTTCACCAGCGGCGGCCTTTGACTCATGACCATGACGATACCGTTCACGAGGTCAATGGCGGAGCTGCAATGAAAGCACACGTGCCCCACGCCGCATCTTTGTCACGCTGGCGTTTCCAACCCCCTCGCACTTTTGAGGGAAACGGATGTTAGGCAACGAACTTCTCAACGACTCGGAGCATGCGCGGCATGTGATTCTGTTTGGAATAGCTATTCTTGCCAAGAAGCTTTGGTATTGGCTTGGATGCCTGTGGGAATGGAGTTTTCTTTTGTCCAACGAAACTATCTTGCTGTTCTTGCACGGTGTTGGAGACGGCGATCCAGACGACGGCTGGAAGATGCGGCTGACCGAAACCCTTGTAGACGTTGGTTACCCCAAACTGGATACGGTCGAAGTAATCACGCCCAAGTATGCGCACTCGCTGAGGGGCTCGGACGACAACGATCCACTGCCTCCCTTGACAATCAAGCAGCCTCAGCGCGAAGCGGCCAAGAAGAACCGTCGGGATTTCGAGCGGCGCATTGGAGCCATTGAGTACCGGCTGGGACGGCATGACCAGGGTAATGGCCGCGCCGGCGCCGACACCGTCGTCAACCTCGCCGTCGGTCTGCCTCCCTTCCGCCAAGCGGACAACTACCTGAACAACCCTCAGATTCGCGCCCAGGTCCTGAACCGCATCCTCAAGTTACTCCCCGATGCGGGACGGGTTGTAATCGTGGGCCATAGCCTTGGTTCCGTCATCGCTGCTGACCTCGTTCGCCGATTACCGGTTGGCCTAGAGGTAGCGGGCATGGTAACCATCGGGAGCCCCCTTGCGAATGGCAACTTCGATGTCGACAAGCTGCGGGAGACCCTACGGGAGCCGCCAACCAACCTGGCCTGGTGGGTGAATTTCTGGAACGTCCACGATCCTGTCGCGGCCCACCGCGGCGTTTCCTCTGTGTTTCCCTGGATGATCGACTGTCGTATCCAAACGAACTTAAGCCTCCGCGTCCACGATGCGGAGGAGTACCTCGCTGATGAGACCGTGGCCACCGCCATCGGCTTCGCGCTTTTCGGTTCAAGATCGAAGGAACTTGCTGGCACCGATAGTGGCCTCGACATCCCTATGGATTCCGCGGAACGACTCGCCCTTCTGGCGCTGAGGTACGCACACCTGACGGAAATGAGGCTGGAAGGTGACCAACAGGATCGTTTCGCCGGTGCCCTTCGACACGTGCAAGCCGCCGTCGTCGATGACATCCGGAGACGAAATGATGCCGAGCGCAGACCAATGCCGTCCGAGGTTGCGCGCCTAGCATTCGACCTCTCCGATCCGCATTCAGCCGCACCGGAACCACTTCCCAGTAGCCATATGACGAGGGACGAGGCCGTTATCCCACTAACAATCCTGGCGGCCGAGAACGTCATTCGGCCTTTCGAGATCTCCATCTCGAGGGAAAAGTGGCAGGAGTCGATGAAAGAGCTCACCGCCGAGATGGGTTTGGGAAGCCAGTTTGGGGCCGATGTATTCACCGCAGCCAAACACGCTCAGGAGGCACTGGCTGCCGGCTTCGGAATGAACTGGATCAAATGGGGCGCATTAGGTGCCGGCGCGGCGGCCCTTGTGGTCGCAACGGGCGGCCTGGTGCTTGCTGCTGGCGCCGGTCTTGCTGGGGCCGCTGTGATCACTAGCGCGTTGGCGGCCTTTGGGCCTGGCGGCATGATGGGTGGCCTGATAACGGCGGGGGCCCTCGCCACTGCAGGTGGAGGCGGCATCGCTTTCAGCTTGGCTAGTCCAGGAACCACTGCGGATACTGTCGCAGCAGTGTTCGAGCGTCAACTGGCTGCGGCAATTCTTCGGCAACGAAATAACCTCGATCAGGATCCGTCCTTTTGGAGGATTCTCGTTGAGACGGAGATTGAGGTACGGCGTCAGTATGAGCGGCTCGACGAGTTCTCAGATGAATCGGCGCAGTCGCTCAAGGAACTGAAGCGAAAGATCGAAGCCATCGAGCGTGCGCTTGACTATCTAAGAAGCAACGGCCTTGAGCCACCTCTCCCTTCAAGCGCTTCCGACAAGACGCCCTGAAATGGCAGCAAGGTGATTACAAAAAATGCTTAGCGGCTAAGAACTTTTTGTAAGTCGAGGAATGTCTGGCTCCACGGCTAAGTTGCTTGCGTGGCTGAGGAGAGAAAGACAAAGAAGGCAGCTGCGACAAGGCGATGCCCCGTGTGCGGGCACGAATCCTGGCGCGTCATCTACGGCATGGTTATGTCTGACGTTATGGAGCAACACCCGAAGGCGGAGTTTGCCGGTTGCGTGGTGATGGAGGAACAGCGTCTCTACCCGGCGACTGGCCACGTTGAGTGGGGCGTGCCTAAGTGGGCCTGTCAAAGCCCCGGGTGCCGCCACCGTTGGTGGTGACGGCACCCTGAGCCTACGCCCTCTGCTCGGCACCACCATCTCGTGCATGACGGCGAATTTCGGCATCTCCAGTTCGGCAGAAGATCAAGACCAGTTCATTCACTTTTTGCCCGGTAATGCGCTCCACCATGCCCGCATAGGTCGACAGCTGACGCCAGTAAGCCGCCAAGGTCTCCTGGGTGACACTGATGTCAGTCTTGAAGTCGGCGATGACCAGAGTCCCGTCGTCCTCGCGGTACATCAGATCAATGATGCCCTCGAGTGTCATTCCGTTGTTGGGTGTGAGCACGGGAAGCTCAAGCCAGTGCTTTCGGTCAGCGGCGCGCTGTACAGGCGCGCTGCGTAGAGCAGAACGGGCACGTTCAGCCAGACCAGCGGGATCTGCAAGTCCGGCCGTGCTGGCGATCCTTTCAGCGAGAACGTCGAGGTTCTCGTTTTCTTTTAGGTCACTCAGCTCGAGCAGCCTGTGCAGGGCCGTACCGAAGTCCTTGCCGTGTTCACCGCCTGTCGCTGCCGAAGTCGGTAGCGAGCCGTTCTCATCAATGCTCACAAAATGCGGGGTCTTGTCCATCTCAGACGCGGCAAAGCCGTCCGTTCCTTTGGCGATTGCCGTGACGTTGGTGGACGATACGAGGGCCGAGTTCTTCCGCCAGACATCGCACCGCTGCTGCCAAACTTCAAATGACTCGACTGGTTGGACCTTGTGGACTGCTCTTGCATGCAGCGGCATATCCTCTGGGATGTCGAGGTCTGGCGCCGGGGCTGCATCCACTGCACGCCTGAGGATTTCCCCCAAGCTTTTGTCGTCCGAAACATAGTGGGACACAACCAAGTGACTCTCAGCTCGTGTGCAGGCCACATATAGCAGGCGCCGACGTTCTGCCTCTACGAACGCTTTTTCCACTGCATTCGCGTCGCTGTAGCCCGCGGACTGGATTTCGCCTACGAACCGCACGTGGAGTTGAGAGCCTTGGTCCCAGAGCGCGGCCGGCGAATCCATCTTGGGACGGGAACCCGTTCCCGCCAGAATCACCATCGGGAACTCAAGCCCTTTTGAAGCATGGATGGTCATGATCCGGACTGCCTGGACATCGGTTTCCGGCACTATAGCTTCCTTGACCCGTGAGTTTTCCTCCTGCTGCGCTGCCGCCCACACGAGGTAGTCACGCAGCCCGCCATGCGTGACCTCCATCCAAGCCCGGGCTTGATCGATGACAAAGCGTAACCGTCGCCAGACGTCCCGGTAGCGCGGCGCATCAACTGCCGCCTCCAGCATGCGGCGGTCGGCAATTAGCCGCTCCATAATTTCGGCCGGTGTCAGCACCTCTATCTCCCGGCACAAGGCGGCAAGGTATTTGAGGGACTGGGCCACTGAGGTGTCTCGCAGTGCTTCAGGCACCTTTGAAAAGAGGGTCCAATATCCTCCGCCCTGCTTCCACTCGAACAGTTCATCGTCGCCGCATCCGAACATTGCCGAACGCAGTGACAGCACAAGTGCAGCTTCATCCGCTGTATTGGAGATTGCCCGCATCGCCAGCAGCAGGTCGGTAACCTCCTGAGTGGCGTAAACCAAGGAGGATGCCTCGGCCCGATACTCAATGCCGGCGTCGTCCAATGCATCTTCAAGGGCGGCGAGGGCGGTCCGTGTGGGGATCAGGACGCAAATGTCCTTCAACTCAACCGGTGAACATTCAAAGCTGCCGTTGTCGGACCGCTTGCTTTGCTTCTGCCACGCCGGTAGCCCTACCGTGCCCGTCGCGACTCTGATTGCTGCAGCAACGTCCGCAGCTTCCTGCCGGCGCATCGCATCGGCAGAGACCTTTCCCGCTTCATCGGGCTGCGCAACGCCACGACCAATGATTGAGACGGCCGGACCATGTTCGTCGCTCCATTCGGGACGCCGGGGATCAGGCACCAAGGCCTGGTATTCCGGCTGAACCGTGCCGTTGGCCGTGATGAGCTCATCGAACGTGCCGTTGATCCACTCAAGCAGCTTTCCGGTGGAACGGAAGTTCGTCTGGAGTGACGCGATACTGGAATCCGCGTCGTCTGAGAAGCGCTGCTGTGCCGCGAGGTAGGTGGCGATGTCAGCCCTGCGGAAGCGGTAGATGGACTGCTTCGGATCACCGACAGTAAACAGCCGGCCGGGAGGTACGTTGAGATGCTCCCAGCCGTCGGGCCCGCAGACGTCGCTGGCGGCTATCCGCGTGGCCAGTTCAGCCTGAATGGGGTCTGTGTCCTGGAATTCGTCCAGCATGATGCAGCGGTAGCGATCATGCAGGGCAGCGTGGACGCCCTGTTTGTCCTTGCCGATGAGGAGGTCCCGCGCGTGAACGAGAAGGTCGTGATACTCAAGCTCGCCGCTCCGCTGACGTTCGCGAGCCGCTTGAAGAAGGACCTCGGCCATGGCGGCGGTAACGGTCTCAACGGCGGGCTGTACGAAGCTGTTGCGCAGGGCTATCGCCTGCTGGGCCAGATCTTTACAGGAGCTCCGCACCTCGGCGACGTTGGTGGACCAGTTGCCCCTTTGCCCCCCACTAAAGCCGGATTGCGGAACAGCGTGGAGCAGCTCGAGGACGAGGCCCAGTTCTCCGGATTCTGCCTCGGAGAGGCGACCGTGCCAGCTCTTAATGTGTTCGAAGGCGGTCAGCAGTTTGTCCGCAGGGTCAGTGCATTGGTCGACATGTGCGAGGACGTCTGAAGTTTGGCGGAGAAGCGGACCAAGGTCTAAGGCCGGAATATGCCGCCTGCGGGGAGGATGACTTTCCAGGCGGTCCCAGTTGGCATCCAGGTCTGCCGCAACGTTTTGCAGGTGGTCAAGCGTAACGCCGACCCCGAGGAGTATACGGAGTGGGTCGTCCAGGGACGAGTCGGCGAACAGTTTCTGGCGGGCTTCTTCCCACCGCCGCGTGAACGCAATCTGGGACCGCAATTCATCCACCACGGTGAGCAGGGGTGGAACACCCGCCTCGATGGGATGCTCGCTGATGATGCGTGCTGCAAAGGAATGGATGGTGCCGATGGGAGCCGTATCCAGCTGGTCGAGCGCCCGGCGGCGCAGGTCTGTGAGGCTGGCCTCCGTCAGCCGCCGACGTACCCGTTCCCGCAGCTCACCTGCTGCCTTTTCGGTGAAGGTGATGGCTGCCACGCTCTTGAGTTCGACGCAGGCGTCAACCATAGCGCAGATGCGCTCGACGAGCTCATGCGTCTTGCCGCTTCCTGCACCCGCTTCAACGAAGATGTTCGATTCGAGCTCCTGCTCGATCAGCGCTCGGTCGGTCTGGTCTGTGAGTTCCAGGAGTTCCGGGTTCATTTCTCCGCCTTCAGGAGCTGGGCATAGGGCGCTAGTTCGGGGGCGTTTTGAAGCTTCAGCCACTGCTGGCCGAGCTCTTGGGCGCCCATCATGGTGGTGAAGTTGACGTAGCGGTTGGACTCGGGCCGTGGCGGGAAGATCCCGTTCCGGAGGGCAGAAATGATCAGGCCCACGTCCGCGCGCAGTTGGTCCACGACTTCGTCTGTCACGGTGTAGCCGATTTTCTTGAAACCGCCTGCTTTCGAGATGAACCAGTATTCTGCTGCGACATCCGACGAGTTGTCGCGGAGGGTCCGGGCAAACAGGCCATAGACCGGAAGCTGGTAGCGGGTGCCCTCCGCAGTTGGGTGCTTCGCGAGCGGGTCATAATCTTTCGACTTGCCCGTCTTGTAGTCGATCACCCGGACACTGCCATCGGAATGCTGGTCAATCCGGTCCACCTTTCCCCGGAAGCGGACCGTAGTGCCGTCGTCGAGAAGCAGTTCAACGGGCGGGTGGGTGTCCGTGTCCTCGGGCCCGAAGCTCGCCTCTTCGGCGAGATACTTCCAGCCTTCGGCAAACCTGTCCTGGTCGTCCGCCAGCACACGCGTTAGGTCTTGGCGGAGCATGGCTTGGTTGCGTTCCCACACGTGGTTGAGCCATGCCGGATTCGCGGCGTCCTTAAAAGCGGAGTCTGCCAGCTCCATAAGGCGGTCCAACGAAGGCGGAAGGCCGTCTTTCGTGATGCTGCGAACATAATCTTCCAACACTCGGTGAACAAGGATGCCCCGTTGCTGCGGCGAGATCTGCACTTCGAGTGCCACGTCCTCCAAGATGCTGACTTTCAGGACGTGTTTCATGAAGTAGCTGAACGGGCTGGTGACCCATTCCTCAAGCCGGGTGGGGGACAGCGGCTTTTCGGGGTCCACTATGATCCCTGCATATGCATCGAGGTTGCCGTTGAACCTCGAGAAGATGCCATCCCGCCTGTCCCGGGTGGCAGCTAGCGCATGCTGCAGCGCCTCCTCTTCCAATACGGAGGTGCTCTCCTCAGCAGTGAGGATACGACGGAGCCGCCATTCCTGAGCTGTTGGGGGCAACGCATCGGAGGCGGGTGCGCCGTTCTCAATGCCGTGGGCGAAGGACCGCAGCTGGTCCTCGGGTTCAGGCTTGCGGTCGATCCAGCGTGACACTTCGTAACTCCCGGAGCCGCGCAGGTCCCCGCGGGGGCTGGTGATGAACCGTTCGGATCCTGTAGCGAGGGCAGCAAAGAACTGCTTCTTGTTAGCCTCGGCACGCTCTTCAACCGTGGGGAGGCCAATGGCCAGCATGGCACGGGCGCTGTCCGGCAGCAGTGGGTTCTCCCTTGTCCGTGCTGGCGCAAGCCCTTCCGCAACCCCCATAAGGAAGACGACATCAAGGTCCCTGGCGACCGCATCAGCGAAACTGCCCACGACGACACCCGTGCCGCTCTTCCCGGTCCAGCGGCCTTTTGAAGCTAGGCCGTCTTCCAAGACGCTTCGTAGGAGCGCCGGGCGTGGCAAAGGACCAACAAGGTCCAGATGCCGGAGATCCGAGGCGGCTTCGACCAGCGCGTTACGGGCAGCGGTTTTCTCCGGGCGTTCGCCGACGCCCTTGGGGCCCATGAAGTCCTCAAGAAGCGAGATCAGCGACGCGGAGGCGTCATTCCATGAGGCAGCAGCTTGGACCAGGCTTATCCGTGCCGCAAGGGCCTCCCTGAAGGCCTGGAATATCCGGAACTTTTCCAGATAGTCCGCGCGGGCGGAGGTGTCTGCTCCTGCATAATCCTCTTCGGCGGGTGGATTTGCGTAAACCCTTTCACATGCTGCACTGCTGGGCAGCTTCTGCTCATGCCAGGAGAAGGCACCTTCCGCATGGATGTTCAGGATCGCGCGGGTGTCGAGATCCTGCGGGTCCAGCTTCAGTAGTTGAAGGAGACCACGGGCCAGTGGCGAGTCCATAAGCCGGTGGGCTGAGGGACCGACGAAAGTGACTCCCGCCTGGCTAAGGCGTTGGGTGAGTAGCGCAGCGTAGGGCTGGGCGGCCGAGTGGAAGATTCCGATACGGTGGCCCGGTGTACCTGTTGTAAGCCGCTCGACGACGAGGCGCACCACCGCGCGGGCTTCATCGTCGGCATCGGACGCCGTCAGAAGTCTTACACCATTCTCTGCCGAGCCGGCCGCTGCGAGATGCTGCATTCCGGCCGCTTCGAGGCTTGCTCTGAAGATTGCCTCGGCGGGACGGTTTTCGGTACCGAGCATGAAACCGATGATGGTGCCGAGCCGCTGCGTCACGGTCCTTGTCCCGAGCTTGTTGCTGGCAAGGGTAAAAGCCTCATGGTCCGTGTACCACTGCCGGCCCAGTGCCTCCTTTGAAGCGCCATGAAGCCGCAGCACTTCCTGCATGAGCTCTGGGAGTTCCGGGTCGGCGGGAGCCGGAACAGCGTCGAGGAGCTCCGCTGTCTTGGCTATCGCACGGGCGGTCGAGGGCTGGTCGGCGACATCCTTGAAAAGCCCTGGTTCCTCCAGCAGGACCCGGCTCACGGCCCCAAGCCGGAGGACGGGGAGAAGGGGACGTCGTCCGTTCACTGCGTCGTCGTCGGCGATGAGTTCGGTTGCGAGGTCCTTGAGTGTGAACGCCCTGACCCCCACACTCCCAGCGCCCCCGTTGAGGGTCCTGCCCAGGTAACGGGTCACGTCGAGACCAGCGGCATGGGAAGGGACCAGGATGGTCACCGGAGCCAGCGGATCGGCGGCCTGAGCATGGCTGATCCTTGTTTCTAGCTCGGCCAAAGCGAGACTGACCGAAGGGAAAATCGTGCAGGTCATGCAACACCACCACCGTAGTTGTACTCGCGTAGGGACTGGGATCGTTCTGGTTCTCTGAGCAGGGCCATGGTTTTCGACTCGATCTGTCGGATGCGCTCCCGCGTAACGCCATAGACCTTGCCGATGGCATCCAGGGTCTTTTCTTCGCCGTCGTCCAGGCCGAAGCGCATTGCAATGACCCCGGCTTCCCGCTCTGTCAGGGTGTCAAGGACCGCGTGCACTTGGGCCTTGAGCTGTTCCTTGGCGATCTGGTCAAGAACATCAACGTGCCAAGGATCGAGAAGCTGGTCGGCCAGCGGCTCCAGGCCGCCCCTGCCGTCCGGTACCAGGTAATCCAGGGAACGCACAGGCTGGTCCAGCGACAGAAGATGCTCCACTTTTTCAGCCGACTGATCAGTGAGCTTGCCGAGTTCCTCAAGGCTGTATTCGATACCCTTCCGAGCGGCGTCACGCTGAATTGCCTGCACCTTATGGATCTGCTCCACCATGTGGACCGGGAGCCGGATGACCCGGGCCTGGTCGGCCAGCGCCCGGGTGACAGCCTGCCGGATCCACCACGTCGCATACGTGGAGAATTTGAAACCCAGGGTGTAGTCGAACTTGCAGACCGCCCGGTGGAGGCCAATGTTTCCCTCCTGGATCAGGTCCAGCAGGTCCATGCCCTGATACATGTACTTCTTGGAGATGGAAATGACCAGCCGGAGGTTCGCCTCGAGCAGGGCGTTCGCGGCGCGTTCGCCGAGCAAGGCAATGGTCCGGAGTTCCCGGGTTTCGCGGCGCCCCCGTGGAGTGCCAACAGCCAGCAGATGGGCAGCATAGAGGCCAGCCTCGATGTCCCTCGCGAGTTCAACTTCCTGCTCGGCGGTCAGCAGGTCCGCGCGGCCTGCCCGCTGCAGGTAGTCCGAAACCCCGTCGTCGCTGAAACCCTCGAGCCCCTGAAGCTCCTCCAACCAGTCGGAGCCCTCAAGATCAAACAATGTCGGTGCGCTCCCGTAGTCCTCCTCCACAGAAGGCTCAACCACCGGCTCGGGCCCGCTGCCGCCCTCGGGTCCCGCACCGTTTCCGGGCGTGCCCGTTGTCGTCCCGCGACTCTGGGGCACTGAAGCCTCTTCAGATTCGACGTGGCGGAGGAACTCCTGCAACCCTTCCAGATCCGTCCTGATGTCGAAGAACTCAACATTGCGCGCGAACGGCAGCACCTTGCCCAGGAATTCCTCGCCCTGGACGTCCGGGTCCTCCACCGTGCCTTTCGAGTAGAGGACCACCAAGCGCCCCGGCCGTCCGTCGGCCTTCTTGCGGATGACGCGGCCGAGCCGCTGCACCATCTGCCGCTGGCTGCGGTTGGCGGCAACGATGATCCCGAGGTCGGCCTCCGGGACATCGATGCCTTCGTCGAGGAGCCGCGGCGCGGTCAGAACCTGGGATGCGCCGGTACGGAAATCCTCCAAGCCCTGCCGGCGGTCGTCCTTTGCCATGCCGCTGAAAACCGCAGACGCCGTCGCCCCGAGGGACGTATAAAGCTCCTGCGCCCGCCGCGCGGAATCCTGGGTCTGGGTGAAGACCAGCGTCCCGCGGGACCCATCAACCGTTTCCTTCAGTGCTGCCAGAGCCAGGTACTTCGTCTTGGCCTCGGCCAGCAGGTTGAGTCGCGAGGACATTGCGCGCATGTACCTGCGCGCGATTGTCGCTTCCCGGCTGAGGGCGTCCGAAGCCGCCAGCGCGGCCACGGCAGCAATGAACTGCGGGAAGGGCCGGCGGGGAATGCCTGCGTACGTCTCGAGGTTTCGCGCCGCCTCCACCATCACAGCCGAGAACTCGTCATAGTCGGTCTGTTCCGCAGGGGTCAGATCAACGCCAACGAGAGCGATGTCGAACGGGGCGATGACCTGGTCCTTCAGCGCGCGGTCGTACCAGAGGTTGTAGATGACGCCGCCGAAGTAGGGGAGCAGCAGGTTCTCGTGCTCACCGTCCGCCCTTTCGAACGTGGCCGTCAGCCCAAGCCGCCAGGCGTACCCCTCCTGCAGAGCACCGGTAAACATGGGTGCCGCATAACGGTGGCACTCGTCGGCGATGATCAGTCCCGCCTTGTGGGAACGGAGTGTCTGACGGTTGGACGCCGAGTGAACGATGGCCACGAGGATGTCCACGTCGTCGAGGGAATCATTGCGTCCGTCACCGAGGGCACCGCGCCGCGCTGTGGGCAGGTCCCGGCGCAGGGAGACGAGCCATTGGCGCTGAAGTTCGGCCGTCGGCACCAGGATCAGGACTTTGATGCCCTGCCGGACGGCTTCGAAGGCGGCGGCAACGCCCACGCGGGTTTTACCGGAACCTGTAACGGCCTCCACCACGCCACAACGGGCATTGGAGTGCCAGGCCTTCAGGGCTTCCTGCTGCCAGGGATACAGGAAGGCATAGTCATAGGAAGCCGGGACTGCCGCGGTGGCAACCGGAGCTGGCACCTGCGGAAGCGTCGCACTCGGGTAGGACCCGGCGTCGGCTAGTTCTGGCATGTCATCCCCCATTGGACGGTTCTGATCTGGTGCCTGAAGAGTATGGCGAGGCACCGACAATTTAGGTGAGCAGCGCCACTAATCGTCTTCCAGCGCCGGCTGCCACACATGCGCTCGTGATAGTGCGAGCTTCAGTTCACGCCCGCCGGCCTGCTCCAGCAGCCCGGAGTCGCCCACAACCACAAGCAGGCTCCGGGCCCGGGACAACCCGACGTAGAGTTGTTCCCGGGCCCTACTCATGTCCTTGAACCCGTTGACACAAAGGACAACAACGGACCGTTCCAGACCCTTGAAGCCCAGCACGTGGCCGTAGAACTCGCCGTCGTTGGCGTGGAAGTCCCGCCAGTATTCCTCCGTGGCACCGCGCTGGAAGTAGTCTAGGTGGATCGGGTGGCGGTCTTTAGTAGTGAGAAGCGCAATTTGGTTGTTCGCCCAGCCCTCGTCAATCAGCGCATTCAGGCAGTCTTCCGCGACGTCGAGCGCGTCGTCGGTGGGGCAATCCACGAACCGTACGGGCAAGCCGGTGCTGCCGCGCGGCGTGAAATGGTCCCCCGCGAAGGGCTTGAAGGTCTCGGCGATCTTTCGGGTGTTGCGGAGATTGTCGTCAATGTGGATGGGCACCAGCGTGGCCATCGGGCCATGGGTGAGATCCGCCGTCGCGCCTCCCCAGCGCTGGTAGACGTCCTGCCGGTCATCCATAAAGGCGTACACCTCACCGGTGTCGGGGTCGCTGGTGCAGGCGAGCAGCGCGTCCCACCAGAGAGGAGCGAAGTCCTGCGCTTCATCCACGATGACTGCGTCCAGCCGCTCGTGCGGCGCCATCCCGGCTGCCAGCTCCTTCAACAGGCGGGGCATCTCGACGTCGAAGTAGTCCTGCCCCTTGCCGTCGGGAACGCCCAGCCCGCGCACGTACTCGTGGAACTCGCCTGTAAACACCGGCTTCGCCTGCCGCCGCCATGTTTCTACACGGTCCTGAAGGTACTGCCCAAGGCCCTTGTTGTAGCAGAACAGACCCACGCGCTTGCCCTGCTTGCTGAGGATGCGGGCTTTTTCGACGGCGAGCCAAGTCTTTCCGCTGCCGGCTCCGCCGGTGAAGCGGATCCGGGGGAGCGAGCGGGTGGCCTGAAGCAGCACGGACTGGCGCTCGGTGAGATGATCCTGTGCTGCCTCGTCCTCCTGGGATGTGGTGGAAGGTACGACGGCGGTGTCCAGGTTTCCGCCAAGCTTCCGGACGATGCGTTCCAGGAAGGCCGGGGCGAGCGGGGAGGCGCCGCCGCCTTCGTTTTCAATGGCATGGCGGACGAGCTCCGCGGGGGACTTGCTGTCATCTTTGTCGAGGATGAGTGACCGAGGGCATCCAGCCATGGTCCAATTCCGCGGCACATCGGTATAGGGCAGGCTGACCATGTAGGCACAGCGGCTGCTGATGCGCGAACCTAGCTGGATCTCAAGCCAGTCCTTGAGCGCATGAAGTGAGCTCTGCGACTGCGCGACGGGACTCTTGATCTTGCGCTTCTGGTTCCGGTCCGACTGGTACCACTGCCCGTCGGCGATACTGACTTGGCCGCCCTTGACCTCGATCGCCGCCATGCCCACGTTCGGCCAGAGGACCAGCAGGTCAATCTCGTACTCGTTGCGGCCGTCGCGGATCTGGACTGACTGGGCCAGAACGCAGTCGTCGGGGAGGCTGTCCTTCAGTGCCCTCCAGACGGCCTTTTCCGCCAACTGACCGTCACCGAACTCCGGTTCCTCCGGAATGCACCTCACCGCGCCCCAACCTTGGTGTCCTGGAAGGCGGGCAACCCAATCTGGGCGCGGATATCAGCAAGGTCCTGCGTATTCCGGTCGATCTGTTTCATCTGTTTCTTTTCGATGATCGAGGAAAGAATGCGATTCGCGATCGCAAAGCCCACCAGTGCGAAGGATGCCCAACCCGCGGCGATGATAAATTCCGGCATGGTGAGGAACGCGTTCTTCAGGGCAATGACATTGTTTAAGTTGCCCGTCAGGCCGTCCAAGATGTCATTCAAGGTGTCGGTGACGGGCTGGAAGAACGGTCCTGCAGACAGTTCAGGGCTCTGAAGCGTTGCATCTCTCCCTACCGACCAGCGCGCATCCATGAGGTGCGCAAGGATGTAGAAGACCACCGCGAGATTGGCCGCGGCAAAGGCCGCCGTACCTGCAGTGGCGGCAGTGACAAGCCTGGCGGCGATTGTCAGGGGAGTGGACACACGGCTTCCGAGTAGAAACAGGAAGCCGACAATCACGGCAGCGGATAATACGAGATTCCTGAACGTGTCTACGCTGGCTCCGCTGAGCATTTCCATCACGGGGTATTAATCTTTCCACTGCTGCGCATTTGCACGCGCACGGTTCTTGGGCTCCGGCCACCGCAGCGTGGTGTTGCTCCTCGCTGAGTTCAGAAGATGTTTCAGATCATATTTGTATCAGCACGGCCCGTCATTATCTGATTGCATGGTTCGCGTCACCAGAAGTTTCAAAAATAGAGACTGTCCTGGCGGCCTGAGGCAAATCCCGGAACTGCGGGTCGGATGTGGTCTGCAAGGGTTCGGCACCGGAGCGGCTCCCCCGGTGACGCGGAGTCGGTGGATTGAGCGGGTGAAAGTTACGACGGCGATGTCCGATCCTGACGCACGAGCCCGGTGGGCGACTTGGCGTCCGTCTGGTCCAGGCGACACGAAGGGGGCTTTGTTCGACCCATGAGGTCAGGGCGCCCCAAGTAAGCGACGGCGCTTCTCCCGGGCAATGTAGGCCTCCACTTTGTGGAGTTCCACGTCATACAATTCCGTAACCAGCGTGACGCGTCGGCCGCATGCTTTCAAAAGCACCATTCGTGCCTCCTCGGCACCACTCAAATGGAGCGCACGCAGCCCGACCATGACTTGTTTGACTTGCTGTGCATTCAGCCGTTGGTGTTGAAAAACCAGCCTATTGTGCCCCGTATCAAAGACTTCGTAGCCATCTGCCATCTGGTTCCTCCCAAGTATTTCGAGGCATTTTTGTGAGCCCTTGAGGGCACTATGAATACGAGGTCCGACAATTATTGTGGGGCAGTGTCTGTTCCTGGCAATAAACTTTCTTCCAGCCTTCAACCGTGATCGGAGCCTTATACATGAATGACCGCCCCATAATGCTTGGGACTTTGCCTGACGGCGGGCGTCTCCACCTCGGTGATGCGGCTGAACGTTGGCCGGCAGGCGGAGGAATTCTGCTGATCCGCGGTCAAGCTCCAGCGACGACGGGAAGGACATACCTCGACGACATCATCAGCCAGTTTTGCCGTACCAGTGCGACGCACGTTATCGACCTCGTCGGAGGTGACTATGGATGGATGTTGGAAGGCATGAGGACACTTTCCAGATCCATGGGGGAAGCCTGTATGAAGGTCGGCGAGATCTTTGGGGGAATGCATGAGGATCCGCGCGGTACAACTGTCATCGTCAACGGCGCTGAGTTACTCCAGGCTGATGCCCATTCATACTCATCGCTCCTTGCCGAAAAGCTCGACTGGCTAATGTCTCACCCCCCTCAAGGGGGAGCGTCACTGGTGCTGGCTGGTCGCGACTTGGACATCTGCAAGCTTCTTGTCGGTGGTTTAGGCGATGCCTGCCGGATTCAGTTCGGCAGTCGCGACCAGACGGATACCACTCAATACCTGCTCGGCGACCTGAAGGAGGCTGTCTTTCCTGAGGGAACCGCAATTTATGAATGGCCCGTAGGATCCGCCTCAACGTACTTCGCTCCCGTTGTAGGTCTAGGTGAAGGTTCCGTGGGGGATGTGTTTTTGGAGCTGCCTGTCGGCATCGGAGGTGTTAACTTCTCGACAGTTTGGGCGCAAAACCTGGTGGTACAGGGCGGTTCACGTTCCGGAAGGTCGGAATTGATCGCCACGATGGCCATAGCTGCGCAGGAACATGGAGTGCCGACTTGGGTCGCCGCGTCCGCACCGGATTCCGCCTTCAGCGCCAATTGGCGACATCATCGGGAGGCCATGTCCACAGGAGTCGTGCAGGCGCGGGAACTCCTGCGGCTAGTTTGCGATCAAGTTTTCCCACGCCTCGATGCTTGTCGAAGGCTAGGCACTAAAGACGTAAGGGACTTTCGGATTCCTGTGGACTTGGCACGTCCTATCGCTATCTTCATTGACGATCTTGATGCCCTGACAAGAGTCACAGCAGACCAACTTCAAATTGCCGAGTCAGCAGAGGCTGTGCAAGTCCTTATCGATTTCCTTGCCATGACCGCCAACCAAACCAATGTCTCGCTGATTGTTGGTACCTCAAGCGGTGATGAATATGGTACTGCCGGATTTGAGTCCCTAAGGAGTACTGCCGCACGGCTGCAGTTGCCGCGCTCAATTGCCGATGCCGGCTCGGAACAGGCACCACTGTACTTCGCGGCACCAGGGCTTCCTGCCATTCCACTTGAGACGATAAGGGTCTAAGAGACGGCACTTATGGGGACGAGAGGTTCCCCTTGGTGGTCAGCTCGCGTTGCGCAGGGTCTGTACTGTGCCGGCAAGGGCATCGTCCAAAGTGCGCCACCGTCCGGGCCTGGGCCGGAGGGAAACTCACCTGTGCTCCAGCGGAGTCTGTGTGCGTCCCTGCAACCCCGACCGAGTCTGAGCCCAAGCACAAGCTGACGTCCGGCGTCGGTCAACGGCACCCTCGCCTTCCACCAGTTAGGCGCCTCGTCATCCGGCTCTGCCCAGTCATTGTTCTCAAAATAGCGCCTGTTGATGGGCCACTCAGCTGCCGGCAGGTATTGCTCAGACACAATTTCGCACCACACACCGTCGGCGCTCGGCGTGGCCTGCGCATAGGGCCGAGTTGTGATCTCCTCACTGCCGTCATATTCGATGCGCAGAAAGCTGTTCCAAGGCATCTCTGCCAAGAGCTGGCCGATGAGTTCGCCTGCTTGGTGCCATTCCTCGGCCTCGCGGTGGGAGGCCAATTCATTGATAATCAAGCTTTCATCCTCAAATCCGAATGGGAAGCCCCAGTAGAACTCGTGGGTGTCCGGTTCTTCGTCGCCTTCTTGCTCCTGTGGCAGTACAGCTTCGATCGCTTCGTCCCAGCTGCCGTAGTGACCGATCAACTCCATAGCGGAGGGGCGATCCTGACGGATCGACATCTCCGCAAAAACCCAACGGTCGTAAATGTCGATGTCCATCGGGTACTCGAAGTCGATGCACTCCTCCGTGAAGTCGTCCACAGCTTGGAAATAGTCATCTTCGCTGAACCTGTGGTCGGCGGAGAGTAGCCCCAAGCCCAGAGAACTCAGAACGTCCTCCCAATATCCCTGGCCACACCGCCGAATGAGCTGGGGCGCCGGAACCGGCCACGGGTTACTCTTTTCGCGACTGACGTGCCCCAAGTCGCGGCGAGCCTTCTCCGCCGTATCTTCATAAGCTGCACAGGACAAGCTAGTGATCTTTCCCGTCCGAACAGCCATCGCCGTGGCCTCAATTACCGCCAGAACCTCCGCCGTACGGAAGTAGGGGACGGTTGGGTGAAACAAGTCGCGCAGTTCGCCGACAGCCTCGAGCGACATCTTTCCCAAGGCCAAGGCATAGTCCGGTGCGATTCCGTGATGCATCCCCATCACGTAAAGCAGGCTTAGTTTGTCACCAATCTGCCGCGGGGAATTGTCCCGGCCTGGCTTCTCCGTGGGGATGCCTGGGAGATGCAAAAGTTCAGCTGCCACCTGGACATCGATACTTTTTCCGAGAGCGTCGAGAATCACCGGTATTTTGGAGGATTCAATGCCCGAGTCGTCCAACCTTGTAATCAATTCCCGGTTAGCCCACATCGAGTCCATGGTTGCTTGGGTCCTTCGCCGAACTGATCGGTACCGTTCAAGCTCGTCTTTGGATGTGGTGGACCGCTTGACGAGCGCCTGACAGATGTCATCTGCCGTGCCCTCGAAATTCGCCGCCATTACCCGAAAAGGATCACCCCTTCGGTAGGCCTCCAACAATGCTTCTGGCTCAAGCACGTAAGCCGGCGGCATTCTGATCCCCGGCATGAGCGACTGTTCTCTCATTACGTCCCCCTCTTCCAAACGCCTACTCCTGCACCGAACGGACGGCGTCCGACCACGAGCCGTAGATACCGCGTACGGATGCTATTGAGGGTCTTCCACGGCCGTTGGCGCGCTCTGCCCTAGCCCACACGTCGTATCCCGCATTGGTTGCCTTTGTATTCGCCGCCCGCGCTGAAGCGCAGTAGTCCCTAACAGCGTTGTCGTAGTCCTCCCGCGTGAACTTGAGCAGTCCTTTTGGCCGGCCCTGTTTCGTGGTTCCGATACCCAGGGCTTCTAAGGCGTTATTCCAGCTCCCGAAACGCTTCATCAGCGTCTGGCCGGTTGGCGGCCAGGCGTTCGAACCTTTGCGAGAGACCAGTCCGAGGGCGGGAATCAGCTCACCGCGGAGCCGGTGGTAACGCTGTGCGGTAATGCTGGTAGACGGGTTCTGTTCGACGTGCTTCTGCGCCGCTCCGATCACACCGAGGATGGTGGCCACGTCATCTGGTGTCACTTCGGCTGCTTCCAATGCGTCACGAAGCTCGGTCATCAGTGACAGTTCCAAGTAGACGGCAGCCCACTCCCGGTCTGGCGAGAGGCCTAGATCTGAACCGAGTAGGTACCAGATGCCGGCAGCGACCGTTTCTTTCGAGAAGATGTCGTCTGTTTGGCTGTAGTCAAAGACGATATCCGACGACTTGAGTGCGTCTTCGGCAAGTTCCCTGTCGATGCCCGGGTGAAGAGCTTCTAGCCTGTTGATGGCGTCCACACGGGTGCAACCCCGGCGTGCCATCTGCCGTGCGAGTCCTTCATAGCTACTGAGAAACGCGCTGTGACTGTCTTGAACAGCAGCTTCTCGGTCAGCGGCCCTTTTCTTGCGGGATTCCTCTGCGTTCGTTCCGCCCACTTTGGCGATGATCTGCCGGACCCGCTCGCGGGTGATGCCGAAGCTCTGGCCGATGGCGTCCAGCGTCTCGCCGTCGGCGTAGCGCTCAACCATTGCAGCATCGCGCTGCTCCCGGCTGAGTTCAGGGGTTGTTGTCATGGTCATATTCCTATCAGCAGGCTCGGACATTACTCGGCAGCGGCGGTCGTGGCTTCGGTGGTTGCGGAATGGCCAGCAGCCTGTGCATCTTGCAGAAGGCGCATAAACAGCGCATGCGGCCGCGCGCCAGGCAGGACGCGCTGCAGGTCTGCCAACGCGTCCATGGCAGAAATGCCGGCAACGCGGGCCCCGTACAGAGCCGCAACAGTAGGGGTGCGGGACTCCGCCCGGACACAGTGCAGCAGTACGGTCTTGCCCTCCGCCCGGTAGTGCCCGACGGCGACCGCCGCCTCCTCGAGGACAAAGGCGGCATGTGCGTTGTCGTCTTCAACAGCCGAGTCGACCACCCAGAAAGTCGCATGGTCCTCCGGTGCCACACCCGGCACATCCAGCGTGCCCAGCCGGCAGAGCGACACCACCGTGTCGATTCCTAGTTCAGCCACCCGCTCAAGGGCATCGACCCCGCCCAGCCACACGCCGCCGTCGTGCGGGTGCTGGACGAGCGAGTTCGTGCGGTCCCACATGCTGTAGTCGTGCCGTTCCGCCCGCGGCCAGGACAGGTGCCGGCGGCCGTCGCCCCGGCCCAGTTCCATGCCCAGGACCATCAGGTCGCGGGCCCGCAGGCCCGGCCACCCGTGAAGCCGCCGGCGCCACCCGAACGGGACTGCGGTGTAGCCGTAAGCCGCGCCCAGCAGGCCGCCAGCGATGGCGGCCACCGTGTCGGTGTCGCGCCCACCGCGCACTGCCTCCTCCAATGCAGCCCGGAGGTGGACGGGACCAGCAGCGGACAGCCCGGCATAGTGGATGGCGCTCCACGCTCCCTGGAATGCCTCAACCACCCAGCCGTTGCGGGTGAAGTCCCGGGGCCTGGACCTCCTGCCGTCTCGATCCGCTCCAGCCACAAGGAGGCCCTCGCGGCGGGCAGCAGCGGCAGGCCGGCCCGGACATCGAGTACACCGGTGAGGACTGCATGACGGATGGCAACGCACCACAGGCCGCACGCCTCCTCCGCATCAGGATCGGCATGGGTCGGGGCGCTGAGCTCGCCGGCGGCGGCCATCAGTTCGGCAGGCTCCCGGTCCAGGTATGCCAAGGCCAGGGGAGCAGTGCGCATCAGCGACCCGTTGCCGGCGCTGCGGCCGGTCCTGGCATGGAAGTCGGCGGCAGCGAAGTCAGCGGCCTGAACCTCGCGGCCGCAAGCAACAGCCCGACCCCGGGCGCCAGCGATGACGGAGCTGGTCTGTGTACCCACGTCCTTCGCCTCCGCCGCCCAGGCAGTCCACGCCCGCACCACGCCGGTGAGCGCGGCGGGGGAAGAGGCACCGCCGTCGGACGCGGATTCGAGCAGTGCCTCGGCGATCGGGACGGCCATGGACGTGTCGTCGGTCCATTCCGCGGGAGCGAACCCGAACGGGCCGCCACCCTTCATGCTGACGCCGGCGCCGTCCGGGAGCGGGGCGCCGAACTCGTAGCCGGCTCCGAGGGCGTCGCCAGCGGCCATGGCGACGAGGACGCCGGCCGTGCGGTCTTTTTGCAGGGGGTTTAGTTTCATGCCATCTCCATAAGTGAGTGGTGGTTGTTCCAGCCGGCCAGGTGGGCCAGCTGGGGTGAGCGCTGGGGGAGTGCGACGGCGATGCCGGCGGCGGTGACCGTTCCGGCGGAGCGGGTGACGTTGCGGCTCCGGAGGGAGCCGTGGTTCCGTACCTCCACGGCCGCTGCGCCGCCGTCGAACGGGCCGAAGTCCATCGCTTGGACGTGAGCGGCGAAGTCGCGGGCGCGCTGGCCGGGCGTCGGCCCGGCGGCCAGCGCGTGGGGTGGCAGGAGCTCGAGGTCCAGCAGCGCCGACTCGACCAGCTGCCGGTAATGGCGGCGGAAGAGCGTGCTGGTGCCGAAGACCTCCAGGAGCAGCGGCTGCCGGGCCAGGCCGATCACCAGGCCGCGCTGGCCCTCCAGCGGGGCGGGCGCGTCCGCGGGGCTGAACCGGTTCCGTTCCTCCTTGTTGTCCTGAAACCAGTCCATGTGCTGGAGGAGGGAGCTGGTGGCGGAGGCGCCGCGGGCGGCGTCGAACCGGCGAACCCGCTCCCAGATGCGGTCCTGCCGGTCGCCGACCCGTTGCCCGGTGCGGCCGTTGGCCAGCTCAGACCACACGTTCAGCGGCGCGCGCCGGGCCTGCCGCCGATGGCTGGATTGTCCGGCTTCCCAGCGGCCGGCCTCGACGCAGAAGGTGTCGATGTCGCGGGTTTCGCCCGGGCCGAGGACGACGTCGCGGGCGCAGGTCCGGTGCTGCTGGCCGCCTTCGAGCAGCTCCCCTTCCAGCAGCAGTGCCGGGTGCGGGCCGTTGTTGGTGACGGTGAGGCGGGACACTTGGGCACCGGTGGCAAGTTCGGTGACGGCGACGTTTGCGTGGGTGCCGGCGCTGATGCCGAGGCTTCCCGGCGCGGAAGTCCAGACGGGGAAGATGCTGAGCGGACCGAGGCTGGTGCCGGCTCCGACGTGGAGCTGGGGAACTTTCATGAGTACCTCCAGTTGATTTATCGCATTTGTGCGCTAATTGCGTCCAGTATGCACAGATTGCTTCTTTAGCGCAATACTGAGATAAATGGAGTCGTGAAGGATTCCACGAACAGCTCTGGTCCGTCCCTGCTCGACTTTCCGCGGCCGTCGGTGGCAGTGGACACTGCGGTGCTGACAGTTTCCGAGGGAAGTTTGTGCGTGCTGCTGGTGCGCCGTGCGGAGGACCATCAGCACGGGAAGTGGGCCCTGCCGGGGACGTTTCTGCGCGAACGGGAAACGCTGGCGGATGCGGTGCTGCGGTGCCTGCGGGAGAAGGCCAGGATCTCGGGGCGGGTGCCGCGGCAGCTGCAGGTGTTTGATGAGCCTGGCCGTGATGATCGTGGCTGGGTGCTGTCAGTGGCGCACGTCGACGTGGTGCCGCTCGCGGCTTTGGAGGAAGCGTTGAAGTCCGACGGCGTCCGGCTGGCTTCCGTGACCGGGGAACCGGAGCTGATCGCCGGACTGCCATATGGGCATGCGGACATGGTGGTAAAGGCAGTGGAATGGCTGCGGGCTGCTTACGCCGAGGCACCCGATCCTGGGGCGCTGCTTGATGAGCCGTTCACATTGAAGGAGCTGCGGGAGCTGCATGAGGTTGTGGCCGGCGCGCCTTTGATGCGGGACACCTTCCGCCGGTTCATGGAGCCGAAGCTGGCGGGGACTGGGCAAATGTCGGACGGAACGCGGGGGAGGCCCTCGCGGTTGTGGGTGCACAGTTGACGTGGTGGTAAAGGGCAAAACATGGCGTTAAATCTGTAGAACTCCGCCCGTACTGTCGATCATCAAATATGGTCAAGCCATGCCTATCAGAGCTTGGATCCCTGTCGAATCCCTAGATGATGATCTTCTGACTTTGGAGTCTGCTGCGGTGCTGTCGCTGCTGGCAAAATATCGAACTAGCGAACTTTCAACAGCCATCAAGAAGTGGCAGCAGGTGCAGTTGAGCTTTGATGGTAGTGCGCAAGAACGGGCACGGGTTGAGCGCGCCATAACAGTCCTCCGGAGTCTGCTGAAATCAACCGGGCTGGTCCTTCCTTCGCTGTTGAAGAACAACCGGCTGCCCTCGCTTGAGACGGTGACCAATGAGATGTCGTCAATCGTTCGGGGACCCTTAGGAATCGAGAACAGTCCGCAAGCCGCCGTTGCCCTGCTCAACCTGGCGTGTGATGATTCGCTCAAGCAGGCCGGGATTGCGGCGGATCTGCTTGATAGCCAACTGATTAATAGAGCTTGGAGGCACATTCGCCGATTTGTTACTCAGCTCCTACACAGTTCAGCCCATGGTCCTGCACCAAAGTTGAAGGAACCCCTGAGTAACGACTGGATGGCCCACGAGCCGGATCTGCTCGGCGATTACACGCCGTGGTCCTTGGGCATAGGACCAATGTTCCACACGCTCGCTGGCTGGGATTCGACTTGGTTTATGCGCAAAGGGATGATTAAAGACGAGCTTTGGAAGTTGATTAGTTATTGGACACCTTTACCCCATCTTGCGCTTGGGCCTTTGGGCTGGTCCGATCCAGCCCTAGGGGTGGCGCGATGGATTCTGATGGGTATGCCAAACGAGACACGTGAGCTTTCGCTTGTGTCACGTGTATGGGGCACCGACGCACTCATGTACTTTGCACACCCCCAAGCGGATTGGCTGCCGCAGCCGCATACTTCGCTTGGTTTTGCGCTACGTACGTCGGGCCGGAAGGTGAGCCAAATCTACGAAACACTTGGAAACGCCAAGTCATTTTCAGAATGCGGATCACTTCATATGCACGTGCACTTGCAGTGGCAGCTCGGCATCGGCAACGACGGCCCCCCCGCTGGGGATTGGCGCGTATATAGCTCTATGGAAGGGTGCCTGCCTAAGTTTGTCCTTGAGCTGGAAAAATGGCAGGCTGGCATTCGCAACTTTACGCCGCGGGCAACAATCTTTTTCGCGTATCTTCGGCTTGTGAAGCCGAGATCATGGTTGTGGCCGCACCAGTTGGACCGTTAGGCAGCTTTAAGAGATCTCGGGTAACGGGGCTCTGGTATTCAGGGTCACATGAAGCGCATTTATTGGGACACAGTGATGCTGATGTTCCACTCCGACGACTTTCCGCGACTGCAGAGGTCCGCGTCCCCAGTCCGGCTTTCGCGGATAGTTCCCTCATGCGTCACACCAAGGCGGTTGTCTTTTGGTTGGCAAGCGAATTGGCGCGCCGTCACCCTCACTATGTTTTGTATAGCGAGGGGCTGGACGGGCTGACGCTAGTAAGCTCAGCCGGACCAACTATTAACATTTCGCGAAGTGCAATTGTCAGTGTGGGTGGAAGAGAGCTTGTGGGCCCCTCAGAACTTCTTGCCACTGATGACCGACGTGCTCTTATCAAAGAACTGGAAGAAAAAATTGGGCTGCCTGTAAGGAGGCTGGCGGCGCCGACGACTGAGCGCACACTTGTCTATCGAGCTATGGCGCACATTGCGGCCCTTGTAGTTGGTGACAAAGCTACCTGGGATTTTATCGCCACCGATTTACAGACACCCGCTGGTGCTTGGAACTTGATCCGAAACGGCGACTGCGTGGCCCTTCTCACGCCCGACGGAAACGTGCGGATTTCGGATCAACACGTAAACCTGCTTGAGCGCTACCACGCCCACTCGCACCGTATGACACCCATGATCGGGGAGGTTTTCGGAGCTGTCCTTCCATAATGTCTTAGGCCGCGCCCGCATGGCTCGGATATGGACTGGTACCAGGTGACAGCCGAAACAAAACCACGAGGTATAGCCACCCTAAGGGCTGGCGTACGCGCGCAACATGCTCCGTCACCAAGGTGCCCGATCCCAGAAAGCGGCGACTGACACTGGGGGTGGCCAGCCGCCGCGACCGGATCACTACGGTGAGACGGCGAATGCCGTTGAGGGGACCAGCTCGTCCATATTCGCCATCTGTCGTTCAGGGGATGTTCGTCGAGCCCTCAGCGGCCGCTGTGTTCCGGGGCCATACACGACAGGCAACCTCAGCGAGTTGTCTTGCTCTGGCTTGAATTGAGTTTTCGTCCCAACACTCTAGCGAACCCAGAGACTTGTTGAGTTGGAGACTGGACTCCAGGGCGAACTCGGGGCGTTTGACGTCCCATGCGAAGTTAGAAACACCTTGGTTGAACCTAGACGTTACGAGAGTGAGGTTGCCTATGCGGTGTGCAGCCGAATGACGCTGTTGCGCAGCCAGCTCAAGCTGCGCTGGGTCGTCTATGTTCAATGGCCAATGGGACTGCCACGAGGAAGGAAGGATGTGCTCAATCTGCAGTTGTTCATAATCGAACGTCGCGGGCTCTGTGCGAGGGTTCTCAAGCTGGAGGTGCTTATCGATTGCACCTAGGATGAGTCGGATCCTTTCCTGAGTGAAGGAATTGTAGAACTTGTTGTAAGCGAAAGATGAGGACACGTCATCGTCAGTTGGCCAGGCTAACCCTTGGGACGCAGAGCTCAAGTAGGCCGTGATGGCCTCAGGAATACTGCGCCCCCCACGATGCGCAGCCTGCGCAGACTTCAACACGTCCACAAAGAAGGTGCCATAGCCCCTGGTGTTTGCGCCAGTGATCATGCGTCGCATCACCCAAGACTCAATCGCGCCTACCGCACGCTCGTGATCAGAAAGTGGAAGCTCGTGGCTTGGAAGCGTGCGAAGCCACAGGAGAAGAGGCACTGCTGTCAGAACTCGAACGCGGTCCAGTTGCGCGTAGGCCTGTCTCAGGGTGGCCGACTCTGCTCGCTCTGGATGATAAACGGTTACATAGGCGGCGGCGTAATCGCTGAGTTCTTGGAGTACTGACTTAGTGGCTCGATTGTTCGTCGCCAAGTACGAACGAACCTGCCCGTACAGGTGGCCGACAGCGGCCTCCTGTCCTGAAACGGCCGTGAGCCAAGAGGATAGGAGAACGTCCCGGCGTCCACGGGCTGCGTGCCCGCTGCCCACCGTGGTCTTCCACCAGGCCTCGTCTAGCGGAGCCCAATACTGGTCATACAGTACTTCGAGTTCCTCTTCGCCACGGAGATCCCCGCGGAGAAACAGCAGATTCTTAACCAAGTCAGTTGCGGAAAGGGGAGTCTGGCGTCCGTTAAGTACTTCGAAAATTACCTGGGCGTCGTCATTGTCCTCGAGGTCTATGACCACAAGTTTGAACAGACCCAAGAACGTATCAACGATCGCGTCCAGCAGTTCGCCATCAGGATCTGCTTCGACAGCAGCTCGTGTCTGACCCGCAAAGAACGATCGTGCCGAGAGATAGAGGTGGCCAGTGCTGGAAGGAATCTCATCTGACACGGCCTCAGGCCAAACCTCGCGGTCTTTTCGCCGCGGCCACAGTTTGTACTGGTCCAGAGGTTCAATAGCCACATCGGTGGGGTTCCTTATTAGTCGTCCCATTTGCGCCGCTCGTGGGGAAGCTTTTTCCCGGAGCACGTCCAGAATTCCTCTGGCTAGAAGCTGCAGTGTGGTTAGGCGCTGCTGCCCGTCGATAACAGCCCGCTGATCCACTCCGCCGGTCGATGACGGCAGCTGCTCGCAAACAATCGCTCCCAGAAAATGAGGCGTCACTTTCCTATCGGCGCTGGCTCTAGGTTCACCCGAGGCATCGGCATGCTGCCGGGCTTGCTGCAGTCTTTCGGCTGCAGCCATCAGATCCTCATGGAGCAGCCGCCATTGGCCTTCGAGCGTCCACTCATAGTCCCGCTGAAAGGTCGGGATCACATATCTGCGTTCGAGACCAAGGACTGATTTTAAAGTTAGAGTATCTGCCTGCAATTTTCCCCCTGGTGTGTGAAATCGGAGCGGACTCGGATCCTGTGACGACTCTAGTGCCCACGTCGCGCGGAGGGTACGGAAAACCTTGGCCTACAACAAAAGGCTTTCTCGCTGAATATTTAAACGCGTCGACGCACCAAGGCCTAGCTACTCTGGGTTTTACGTCCATCGCGACGTGTCACCTGATATACAAAATCGACCATACGAAGTCGAAGTCGCATTTTGTGCAGTCTCGGCTGCCCTGATCCGAGGATTCAATGGCTATCGCTGCTGTATCCATGCCCCCAGTACGTACAAGTACTGACCGCTCCAAGGTGCAAGTCGCCGGCTCTCTTGGCATGCGGATTTCAATGTCCAGCGCAGCTATACCGCCCTTTTCCCGATGCCCAGAGGTGCGTCATGCGCCGCTCCCATCCTTGCCGCTGCCGACGGCAAGGAGCCGGTGGTCATGACGATGCACCGGGTTAAAGGCAGGGAGTTCGCCAAATTCATTCTTTTCGGCGTCAGCGACTCCAGCCTTCCAAAGAGGCACGCCATTCAGGAGCTTGCGGAAAGGGAGCGTGAGGCGCGTTGCTCGGGGAACGGTAGCGGCTCTACTTGGCTGCGACCTGCGGTCGGGACGAGTTCGTGGCGACGTGGAAGCGTAGACCTTCAGAGCTGCTCGGTGCCGTGTAGATTCAACAATTACTAAATCAGATTCACAAACAGTTGGGGGAGCAATGGCGGTCAGTGCGGAGACCAAAAAGAGCCGATGGTGGGACGCTGATGCGACGCAGCGGTACTGGATGGAACTAGTGAGTCGACCGAATTGGGGGACTGAGCTCATTTCTCCCGATGAGGGCCGATACAGCCACATGTGGGACGTCCGGGAGGGCGATGTCGTTTTTCACTGGCTCGGGGTCAGTCATGCGGGGGCTGGAAAGTCGGGAATCTACGGTCACTCGTTGGTCATCGGACGACCTGAGCCAGCCCCCGAGAACCAGTGGCGCAGCACCACGGGACCCGGCGTGCGGGTTCCATTGGGCGATTTTGTGCCCGCCGCCCCGCTCTTGTTGCGGGAGTTGGAGAATAGCGCGAGCGAGATATCCGCCATAAAGAATCAACTCGTCACTGACTACGGATCGCCCGTCTATTTCCCCTTTCAGGACGGCAGGGGAGGTTTCCGACCCAGGGAGGCGTACCTTGCGAAGGTGCCGAAGGCGGTCGTCGACATCATCGCCGGGTTGCGTCCCGAAAGCGGTTGGGGCGGCCTCGAGCAGCTGCTCGTGAGTTCACAAGCTGGGGGACGTAACGGAGTCAAGCAGGCTTACGCAGGCTTCTGTGCGGATCCGATTCTGAAGAAGGCCATCGAGATACGGGCGGTTCGTCAAGCGATAGCATACTACGCGGCCTCAGGCTTCAGTGTCGAGGACGTCGGAGCTCGCGAGTCCTACGACTTGCGAGTCATCCGCGGTGATGAAATTCGGCACGTAGAAGTGAAGGGCTCTCAGGGCCACGTCCAGAAGGTCATTCTCACCCGCAATGAGGTAACCCACGCCAATGAGTTCGATCGAACGGACTTAGTAGTCGTGGCCGACATTAGGTGGGAGCGTCGGCTCGATGGCTCGATCAGCACGGAGGACGGCGTCATGAGCGTCCACCCTGATTGGCGACCATCGCCCGAGAACCTCAAGCCGTTGAGCTATGAGTACGTCTTGGACTAATCCCGTCCCTGTATGGCGCTCGGTTGGCGACGGACGTGTCGGGTTGTGCAAGACACCCGATGCCCTAGGCATCGAGACTAGTGGGTTGCTCTCCTCAGGGCAGGAAAAGCAGTAAATATCGCCTCCAACAGATCCCTAGCCCCTGATTCCGTAAACTGGATCTGTTGGCTGGCTTTCCCCGGCATCGCGCGCTCCGCCGACCCATAAGTGGCGATGTGCAGGAGGACTTCGCCATCCATACCAGAGACTGTTTGAAACGTACATATCGACTCAGTCTTGTGCGGCTGGATGCTGCTCGAGCTGCGGGTCACTGCCTGGATCTTCACCATGCGATTGACCCTAGCGTGTGCCTGCTTGCGACTCCCACTGGCGCGCCGGCGATTCGAACCGCATGGCGCAGTTCTGTCGGTGGCTCGTAGTAAATTTATCTGGCTGGTATAGCGCTAGCTGCGTCATGGACGGTCCGTAACGACCCGTCGTCAGAACTCTGGAGGACCATTCTGTTGGGACCGATACCCATCGTAGACATTTTTGCCGGGCCGGGCGGCCTCGGGGAGGGTTTTGGAGCGCTGAAACGCAACGGCACCAACGTGTTCGAATCTGTTGCCGCCATTGAAATGGAATCCTCGGCCCATTCGACGCTCACGCTACGCCACGCTTTTCGGGATTTGGAACAGCGTGGGCAGGTCCCAGACGCTTACTATCGCTTCGCGCGTGGTGAGATCGGTTACCAAGTGCTGTCAAAGGACTCAACCATCGGGCCGGCGTTGGCGAGAGCTGCTGGCCGGGTGCACCGCCTTGAACTTGGCGAAGAGACCCGCCAAGAATCTGACGCTCTCATCAAAAAAGCACTCAGGGGACAACCCAATTGGGTTCTCGTAGGGGGGCCTCCTTGCCAGGCATACTCGCTTGTGGGGCGGTCCCGTCGAGCTAACGACGAGGCGTTCGAAGAGGACAAGAAGCACTTCCTCTACCGTGAATACCTCCATATTATTTCGACGTTTCTGCCTTCGGTCTTCGTCATGGAAAACGTCAAGGGACTTCTGTCGTCCACGCACGGCGGTCAGCCTATGTTTAAGCGCATTCTCGATGACCTGCGCAACGTGGGTGGCGAGGCGGAATACGAAATCTACTCTCTGACCAAGTCTGTTTCTCCCGAAGCCCTGCAGCCCCGTGATTTCATTATTCGGGCAGAGGATTATGGCGTACCACAGCAGCGGCATCGGGTCATCCTTCTCGGAATCAGGAAGGACTTGGGACTCACGCCCAAAACTCTCGAACGCTCAAAGACCCAAGTTACTGTGCGCGACGCCATTCATGACATGCCTTCAATTCGCTCCCGGATCTCGAAGGGAATCGATTCGACCGCGAACTGGGCTGCTCTTCGCGCTGACGCCAATGATGCCCTAGCTGAAGAAGGCATTTCACCGCTTTCCTACCTCCCCGAGCCAGGGCCGCTGGGCGATGCATTCCTCCACGCTGCTCCCAGAACCATCAGAGCGGAGGATGCAGCGGCTGAATACCGCCGCTGGATCGAAGACACTAGGCTGGGCGGTTTCGCCAGCCATGTGTCTCGCGGCCACATGGCATCTGACCTGCGGCGATATTTTTTCGCTGCCGCCTATGCTCTGAAGCACGGACGCTCACCAGTCCTTTCCGACTTTTCTGAGGGCCTCACCCCTAATCATTTGAGCGCCAGAAGCGAGAGAAAGTCGTTCGCGGACAGGTTCAAGGTGCAGGTCTGGGACAAACCCTCGTCGACGGTTGTCTCCCATATAGCAAAAGACGGGCACTACTACATCCATCCGGACCCTTGCCAGATGAGGAGCCTGTCCATACGGGAAGCGGCCAGGCTGCAGTCATTTCCGGACAACTACGTTTTTCTCGGAAACCGAACCCAGCAATACACGCAGGTAGGGAATGCGGTCCCGCCCTTTCTCGCGCATCAAATAGCCAAAATAGTCTCTGATCTGGTAACTAAGTAGGATTCTTGTTGATTGGGGGAGTGACCGCAAAGATGCGCGCCACTGAGTGGGACATAGTACAGCCAAGTGCGAGTCCAGTTTTCGAAGCGCTTCGCGCCTTCGGCTATACGCCGGAGACGTCCATCGCGGATTTGGTTGACAACAGCATCGCTGCCAAGGCCAAGAACGTTCACATCGCCTTCGTGTGGAATGAGGGGGACGCCTATGTCGTGATAAAGGATGACGGGATCGGCATGAGTGAGTCGGCGTTGATTGCCGCCATGCGTTTGGGGAGCCAAAGCCCGGTTCTCGAGCGCAAAAAAGGAGACTTAGGCCGCTTCGGATTAGGACTCAAAACAGCATCCATTGCGCAGGCACGTGAGTTCTCCGTAGTTTCGAAAGATAAAGCAGGAAAGGCGCTTGTAGTTCGCCGCTGGGACTTGGATGAAGTCCAAGATACAGGCGAATGGCGTCTCAGAAATTCGCTGCCAGGCCAAGCAGTTAGCGACATTGATTTTGCCAAAACAGGAACTGCGGTCATATGGACAAAATGCGACCGTCTCGTAGGCGATCCTGCCACTGGGTCACGCATGACAAAGGCACAGTTTCTAAGAGTCGCCGATGCCGTGTCCAATCACTTGTCAATGACATTTCACCGCTTCCTGCAGTCACCCCGCCGAGTACGAATGCACGTTAACGGATCTGAAGTCGAACCTTGGGACCCGTTTCTCACTGAAAACTCGTCCACCTATTCGCCGGGAATTGAGACTTTGCCCCTGCAGGGACACGCAATAGGTGTGACACCTTACGTTCTTCCACACAAAAGCAAGCTTGAAGTCGAAGACCATAGGCGCGCTGCGGGGATACACGGCTGGAATGCGCACCAAGGCTTCTACGTGTACCGGGAAGACCGGCTCCTAGTAGCAGGTAGTTGGTTGGGCGTGGGCGGTATGAAGGAAGAACATTCCAAACTTGCTCGGATTGCACTGGACATACCGGCTGCCCTCGACCACATGTGGCAGGTTGATGTTAGAAAATCGCAGGTGCGACCACCCGCAGCAATCGTGCGGGATCTGGAGAGGATAGGACGGGCTACCAAAGCGAAGGCCCAAGAAGTCTACCGCTTCCGTGGAAAAATGGACGCCGCCAAATCGTCGCAAAAGTTTGTTTTTGCTTGGCTTCAGCATAAAGATAGGGAAAATAACATCTCCTATCGCGTTAACCGCGACAACCCAGTAATCCGCCAGATTCTAGAGGGTGGTTCAGCCAATGCGGTGCAAATCGAGCAGCTCTTACGATTTGTGGAAGAGACCGTCCCGCTAACTCAGATTGCCGTGCACTTGGCGAGCTCTTTGGAGTCCTCGCAGCAACCTTTTGAGGAAGATACAAGCGGCCTGCGGGATCTTCTCCAATTCTCCTTTGATCGCATGCTCACGAGCGGTGCGTCCAGTCAACAAGTCCTCGAAGTACTGGCAAAAACGGAACCCTTCTCACTCCACCCAGGCATTGTCGCCGCGTTTAAGGAAAGCGTGAACTTGTGATAACCGGAAGATCTTATGTCACCAAAATGGCAACCTCCCATCTTGAATTCCTGCGTGCGCAGAAGACTTTAATCACACCGGAAGTAGTTCGTGACGCGGTGGCTCTTTTCAGCGATGGCCCGGCCAAGCACATGCCAGGCGACCTCACAGACGCTGTGGCAGAAGAGATCGCGCGTGATATCGAGACGCAGTTCAACGTTTATGTGTCTGGAGGCGGGCAACTGACCAACCCTATTGACCACGTGCCATGGCTTGACGAGCGGCGCCATTCGATTGAGTGGAAGTTCTGGGACCGTTATCGGCGATACATGATTGAGGACGAGGGCCGTCCGACCGAAGCGTTTGATAAATCTGTTGGAGATGTCACCGATCGTATCTTGGCATCTCTCGAGAATCCGCTTCGACCTGGCCGGTGGGAAAGGCGAGGACTGGTTGCTGGGCAGGTACAGTCCGGCAAGACCTCGAACTACGTGGGTTTACTCAATAAGGCACTTGACGCGGGGTACAAGCTAGTCATCGTCATGGCAGGTGCACACGACAGCCTCCGGAGCCAAACGCAACAGCGCATCAACGAGGGGGTACTTGGTTTCAACACGGCTGAAACTTTTAGTGGATCCGGCCTCAGCTCCAAGACTGGAGTTGGACTAAAAGCCGGCCCCAATCTTCTCATCAATTGTTCCACTACCGTCGAATCCAGCGGAGACTTTAAGCTGACAGTTGCCAAGCAGGCACACCAAGCAATCGGCGGAGATCCGACTGTTCTAGTCGTTAAGAAGAACGCTTCCATCCTGCGAAATGTTTACACATGGGCCACTGGTCTCCAGCACATCATTGACCCAGAGACTGGAAAAAAGATTGTGCCCGGTGTGCCCCTGCTGGTTTTGGACGATGAAGCCGACTACGCGTCAATTGATACCGCCACAAAGCCCGGTGAAAGCGAAGATGAGACCGATCCGTCAACTATCAACGGGTTGATCCGGCAAATTCTTGACACGTTTGAAAAGAGTGCATACGTAGCCTACACGGCAACTCCATTCGCCAATATTTATATCGATCCCAACGCCACTCGGACTGATATAGGGCTAGACCTGTTTCCGGAGCACTTCATCGTGCGCTTACCCGAGCCATCAAATTATTCGGGTCCAATCCGCTTCTTCGGCTTGGACGGTGACAGTGAGGCAGGCCTGGAGACGGTTGAACCGCTGCCCACCCTTCGTCCGATTCGTGATCACGAACCTTGGCTAAGGGACGGACACAAATCAGATGAAACCCCAGACGAGGAACTGCCCGAGTCGCTCAAGGATGCCATCCGAACGTTCGTACTAGCGTGCACAGTAAAACGAATGCGTGATCTTCGGACCAAGCACTCATCGATGTTGGTGCACGTAACCAGATTCAAAGACGTTCAAGTGGAAGTTGCGAGACAAGTGCAGGAATTCGTTGTGGACCTGCGCAACGCCGTTGAATACGAGGCGCCGGAAGATGCTGAATCGGCTGTCAAAGTGCTCAAGAATTTGTATCACACAGATTTTATCGACGTGACTGACGCTCTACTCGCCAACGAGGATCTTGCCGGCGAGTGCAGGCAGCTGCCACCATGGCATGAAATTGAGGGTGAGCTCCTTCGAACGCTTTTGGAAATAGAAGTCCAAGTTGTGAACGGATCGGTTAAGGATGCCTTGATGTATTCTCAGCGTCCGAACGGACTTAAAGTAATCGCTATCGGGGGCGACAAGCTTTCACGCGGTCTGACTCTTGAGGGTCTAATGGTCTCTTATTACCTCAGAGCATCCAGAATGTATGACACCCTAATGCAGATGGGACGATGGTTTGGTTATCGCCCTGGTTATCTTGACCTGTGCCGTATATACACGACCCCTCAATTGCTTACTTGGTATTCGCGAATCACTGATGCGGCGGCCAAACTGTACCGTGAATTCGAAGTAATGGGTCAATTAAATCGGACGCCACGACAGTACGGATTGAGGATCCAGCAGCATCCGGACGGCCTTATGGTCACCGCGGCTAATAAGGCGCGTCATTCTCAGAAAATGAAAGTAAGTTTTGCGGCTACTCAGTGTGAGACGCTGCTTTTTGATACACAGGAAAGCGTTCGAGTCCAGAACTGGACTGCCCTCCAAGAGCTTGCCAAGGATGTTTTCGGGCCTTCCATGAGTGCACGAGGAAGGCATGTTGAGCGTGATGTTTCGGCTGATCGCGTTCTTAATTTTCTCCGAAGCTATTCCGGTCACCGTGATTCAGGCCGAGGGTTGCCGCAACCCTTGATCGAATACATCGAGAAGTGCCTCGAACCGAGGACTTCCGAGCTTACCAATTGGACAGTCATGCTAGGCGATAAGGACGCGTCAAAGGCAGTTCCACTGGGGGAAGGTGAAATCGGCCTCTTCTCACGTACTCCGTTCCCGCAGGAACAGGCAGACGGAAAACGGTCAATCAAGCGTCTGGTAAGCCCGGGGGACGTTCTTCTCCCGCTGGATGCTGATTCTCCCGCTTGGGAAGAAGCGCTGCAGTGGGCCGTGGATCGATACATGTCTGGGGCAGCAAAACCTGGAACTAAGAAGCCGGAAAGACCGACTGCGGCTGCTGAACGGCAGGTAAGAGACAAGAGTCACGGTTTTCTTATGGTTTATCCCATCGATCCAGAATCTTTTGGCTATGAGCAGGATTCCACCCCGTTTGTAGGTTTTGCTGTATCATTTCCAGCCAGTAACAATGGGCTTTCTGTGGATTATCAAGTGAATTCAGTGTTTTGGGATGAGCTCTTTGACGACGAGGTGTCCAGTGCCGCGGCAAAGTGATCACGAAGACTTCAAGCTTGACTTCCTGTGGTCGTCCCTTGAGGCCGAAGCGGAGTATCCAGGGCTTCTAACAAGACGCCTGCCCTCTGCTCCAGACCATGATGTGTTTCTGTTTTGGGAAGGGGGCAAACAGGGCAGGAAGGGGCTCAGTGTCAGTGCCGCCGGGGTTCTGAACGATGTTGCTGCGAGACTTCCGGATGTCCTTGGGCTGGATACAGCAGTTTCAATCACCCGTTCCGGGTGGGTTGAACTGCGGATAGCAGAATCGCGCGGCGGAGCCGCGTCAGTCTTCGAGACGCTGATCGAGGACGTGCTGAGGACAGTTGGCAAAATCGAGGGACACCATTTGCTGGCGGCCGTCTGCCGACGCCTCGACTTATGGAAAGACTTTTTTGCTGTCAGTCGGGACGGCCTTAGCCTCAATCAACAGTCTGGACTCTTTGCGGAACTCACCGTTCTAGTAGATGCCATACGCCCGGCCATTGGGGAAGAAGCTGCCGCGAATGCCTGGTTCGGGCCCGAAAAGGCATTACAGGATTTCGCTGACGACCGCATTGGCATCGAAGTCAAGTCCGTCTCGTCAACCGGCCCAGCCAATGTCACAATCGCCAATGAGCGCCAGCTCGATGAACGCTTGGTTGGGGAGCTTCTCTTAGCGGTCTACAAGATGGACATCCGTGAGGCGGGGGAGGGTTTGACGCTACCGCAGAAGGTCCAATTAGTGCGTGATCAGTTCGCCGACTGGGAGTCGGCTTCGGCAGTGTTCGAAGCCAAGCTAATTCGATCCGGATACTCGGATGCCCACACGGCTAAATATCAGCATCGGCTGACAGTCAGGGGTTCATCTTGGTATCGAGTAACTGGATCCTTTCCGAGACTTACAGAGCAACATCTCCCTACTGGGGTTAGCCATGTTTCATACAAAGTGAATACCGAAGCGTGTCAGGAGTGGGCTCTAACTGCGGAAGAGGCAGTGGAAACGATAAAGAGGACTCACGAAGTATGAATCAACTTGCTGCGTTCCATGAAGATCTTCTTCAGTCGGTGAGATTGGCGGCAGAGGAAGAGGGCAATGCCGAGACTCTCGCGCACGGCTTCACGCAATACGTGACGGATTTGCTGAACGAGGCGGGAGAAGCCACAGATCCCGTAGTGGCGATGTATGGCCTCCCGAAGATGCACACCTCGGGATATGACTGGGAAGAAGAGCGGGGGCTTCTTAGTGTGTTTGGAACCCACTTTTCCGCCCTCCCGGAGGTCACGTCACTGACTAAGGCCGAGCTCACTCCGCTGATCAAGCGGCTCGTCGAATTCACCACCCGCGCAAGTATGGATCTCGCCTCCAAGGTCGACGAGTCGACCGTGCTCCATGATGTTGTTACAGAAATCAAGACAGTATGGCCGAAAGTCCGACGGCTCCGACTAATCATCTTGAGTAACTCCCGGCTGAGAACGACCCTGCCCTCGGTAGACCCAGTACGCGACAAAGAGACGATCGTCGAAATTTGGGACGTCGAGCGAATCCAAAAGTTGGCAACTTCAGGCAACACCCAAGAGCCCGTGTCGGTGAACCTTCCGGATTTCGGCATGGAAGGACTTCCATTCCTCGGTCCCAACGGATCCCGCGAATACCAGTCCTACTTGGCCATAGTTCCAGGCCGGGTATTGGCTGATATCTACAGCGAGTACGGACCGAGGCTCTTGGAACTTAATGTGCGATCTTTCCTTCAGACCAGAGGAAAGATCAATAAAGGAATTCAGGCGACGATCAGCCAAGAGCCCAGTCGATTTCTGGCCTACAACAACGGTTTGTCCATGACCGCCTCCAGCGTTGACATGAAGACAGTCAGCGGTCAACGAGTCATCACGCGACTTCATGACATTCAGATCGTCAATGGTGGACAGACAACTGCGTCGTTGTACCACGCCTTGGCCGGGGGTAATACTGACCTAGACAAAATCGAGGTCCAAGTGAAACTTACTGTGGTGGACCACGCGGTTCGTGAAGACTTGGCTCCAAAAATCTCGGAATACTCCAACTCCCAAAACCCGGTGAGAATGGCTGACTTCACAGCCAATGACGTTTTCCACGTTGAGCTGGAGAAGCACTCACGGGTTACGTGGGCGCCGAGCGCTGAGGGCACAAACATCATGACGCGCTGGTTCTTTGAGCGGGCCCGGGGACAATATGCCGACGCGGTCGCCCGGGAGCGAACACCTGCAGCACAGAGGAAGTTCAAGAGTGAACATCCGGTAAGCCAGAAGCTGCTTAAAACAGATATCGCCAAGTATGAGAACACCTGGTCACAGTTGCCGTACTTGGTGAGTCTGGGAGCCGAAAAGAACTTCAATGAGTTCCTGCAGCGCCGAAGGGAAACCAACGCCAACCTGATACCGGACGAGGAGTATTTCCGTCGAGTAGTCGGTAAGGCAATCCTTTGGAGGAGGACTGAGGCGGCCGTGACCAAGCTTCAGTTGGGCGGGTATCGTGCTGCCACAGTTGCCTACACCTTGGCTCTCCTTTCCAATAAGACGGCCCAAAGGATCGACCTGGCCAAGCTCTGGCAACGGCAGGACCTTCCAGAGGACCTGTTGCAGGCTGTTCTCGACTTAGCTCCTTTGGTTTACGAGCGAATCCTGGGCACCGCAGGAACGCGTAACGTCACAGAGTGGGCGAAGAAAAAGGAATGCTGGGAGGCGGTCCAAAGCATCGACTGGACAGCCCCCGCAACACTCGTCACACTCCCCATTAGACAAACAGGATCCAAAGCGACGGCGGAAACTCCTGATGATGTTGGTCCCAAATCGGTGGAAGAGAATGAAGCGATGAAGGTTGTATGCGCGGTAAGGGGCGAGGCATGGAAGAGCCTTTCTACTTGGGCCAAGCAAACTGACAATCTAGCCTCGTGGCAGCGAAGCATCGCATTCAGCATCGGTCGAGTCTTGGACTCGGATCGAAAACCCTCAGTCAAACAAGCCGTGCAAGGACAAAAAATCTTGATCGAGGCAACCCGCCTCGGCTTCGACCTTGAAACCGCGGGTGGATGATGCAACAGTGCGGAACCGCTGTAGTTCTAAGTCGAAAACTAAATAGTGATTCACCGCTCGCGGGCTTCACGTCGCGTATGGGAAAAGAAATCAAGGATGTATAGCGCAGGTACCTTTCCTCAGTGGAGATTCGTCGAGCATCACCCCGAAGCCAAGTCACGGGACCCGCTGCAATCTGAACTGCTCAACCAAGAGTCGTTTCGGCCAGCCGACGCACTAGTACGGGAGAGCATTCAGAATTCGCTTGATGCGAGCGTCCCTGGCGTGGAAAAGGTCCGGGTACGGATTTACGTGTCGGGAGCCACCGGAGCGCTCAGCAAAGATGAGGCCGCCCCCTACTTTCAAGGATTCTGGCCTCACGTCCAAGAATGCGAAAATGGCGGCCAAGTTGCTTCGGATCTCGCTGAAGGACCTTGCCGGTTTGTCGTCATCGAAGATTTTGGGACCATTGGCCTAACTGGGGACCCCGCGGCGACGCGGGTGCCTGAAGGAGCATCCAATAACTACTATTACTTTCTCCGTGCGGAGGGAATCTCACAAAAGCAGTCAGCCAGTCTTGGCAGGTGGGGAGTCGGCAAGTACGTCTTCCCCAAGTCAAGTGGAGTAAACGCATTCCTTGCCTACACCAAGCGTTTCGACGACGACGGACCTGGGCTGCTGGTGGGGCAGGCAGTGCTGATGAACCACAGCTTGGGCGACAAGGACTACGATCCGGATGGTTGGTGGGCGAAGCCTGGCCCTGGCGTGCAAATGCCGATTACAGATGCAAACGTTGTCGAGGCTGCGACACGGAGATGGAACGTGTCTAGGGGCAACGAGTCTGGCGTAAGCATCGTCATCCCTTATGTTGACGCGAAGCTCACAGCCAAGGATTTTGTGACCTCGGTCATCCGTGCCTATTTCGGTGCCATACTCGCGGACCGGCTTGAAGTTGAGGTGGAAGCACCTGACGACACAGCCTCCATCCTGCTTACTGCTGCGAATGTTCTCCAATTGGCAGAGACCTTCTTTGACGGCGACGAACGCGAAAAGGTTGTCAGTGAGATTCAGCTTATGGCGGCTAGGGCGAGCATCCCGGAAGGGCGCCGGTTTACGGTAAAAAGAGTTGCCGCCCGAGCAGGTGAAGGCTGGTCGGGCGCGACCATCGATGGCGAAACTGCCGCGGTCATGCACAAGGAGCTCGAAGCAGGACATGCCGTGCAGGTGACAGTTCCTGTCGAGCTGCGAATCAAGGGCGCTAACGGAGAAACTCTGGCGGATTCCTACCTACAGGTGCTTTTGCAACAGAACGAATCGTTGAGGCAGAAGCCGCTCTTCATGCGCGGAGGCATCATTGTGTCCGAGGCCTCGCGTTTTCCAATTGCTGGTGTGCGGGCCATCTGCATTGTTGAAGAAAGCGCTCTCACAAAGATGTTAGGTGACGCGGAGAATCCCGCCCACACGACGTGGACGGCGAATGACAAGATCCGTTCACGGTACGTTCGCGGCGGTGATCTGCTGGCCATAGTGAAAACCGCGCCACACAAGATATATGAACTTGTGATGGATTTCGCTGCGGAAGAGCAGCGTATTGTTTTTGCTGATATTTTCGCCGTGCCCTTGGCAGACGCCGGACGCAAAAAGAAAAAGACCGTGGCATCTGGAGGTAGGAAGCCAGGTGGCAGGCAGGGGCCTGGTGGCCCCAGAACCCAACCGCTAACACATGTGGAACGCGAAGAACAGGGAGGGTTCTCAATCGTCCCGACTGCGATCGCCGCGGCTGGAGGCCTGAAACGAGTCGAGGTCGCGCTGGGTTACGAAACTAGACGTGGCGACGCATTGGCCAAATGGAGGAAGGAAGACTTTGATTTGGCCACATTCACTCCCACAATCGTAGGTGGGAAAATTGAGAAGCAGCTTGGGAATTTGCTGACAGCAGTCGTTGAAGATCCCGTGGAATTCAAACTTACAGTCTTGGGGTTCGATATGAATAGGGATCTTAACATCAGGGCAAGGGGGCTCTCCAAGTAATGACGACACTGAATTTTACTGGCAGGCGTGAGCTGGACAGGTCTCGGATTCAGCTGCGAGTCCGTCAGGATGAAGGCAAAGTCCTCCTCGACGTCATATCGCTAGGACTCGAAGGCCTAGACCTCCCGGGGGCAGCTGAAGTTACTGTCGAGGCTTATCGGCAAACAACGAAAGAACGCATACGTTGCGGTACCGTTGACCTCATCCAGCCTCGACAAGACGTGCTTCTCGAATCCTTTGATCTAGTGGATAACATCCAACTAAGGGTCCGAATAGTTGGAACCGAGGGAGATACTCGGGGCAAGATTCTCGCCGTTGCTGATCGTCTTCGCGGCGCAACGGAGGACGACCAAGACTCCGCCCCTCTTTTGAAATTGCAGCGCATGGAACTCGGCAATCTTGTGTGGAAATTCGACATAGACAACGGCCCGATCCTGTATGTCAACAAACGCCTGACGGACCACGACTCAGTGGTTAACTCGCTCCACTTCAAGGCATTGGTGCTCCCTGAATTTGTCCGCCGAGTTGCAATTTGGGTCGCTAGGAATATAGATGACTCTGACGATCCCAACTCCACCCTGAGCCATTGGATCAGCTACTTCGACAGCATCGGAGTGGACCTTAGCGCCCTGGATGAATTCGAGGTAGATGACCAGAGCTACAACGACATGGTAGAAACTTGGGCGGCCGAATGCGCATCAACATTTGCAACCTTGGTTGCGTCCTTGGACATGCTGAATGCGGCCGTTCCCGGTGAGGACGACTTTCATGAGTGAGATCCGCCGGTTTACCGAAGCTGGACTTATCGAAGTACGGGAGTTCCTGAACCAGCTGCGTCAAGGAGCGGAGCCAGACATCGAGGAGCTGCTTTTGAGCGAAGCATACAGCGTCCAGATGGTGGCAGACATCGACTACGCGGTAACGGCGTTCGAGGATCGACAGGAAGCAGCGGAGTACTTCCAAACACTTCTCGATCCGCTGACTGCCAGTTACCCGGACCTGGAATTGGATGCAGGATTGTGGACGTGGCTGTCCATCAAATGGCTAAGCTTCCTTGCTCCCGTTGACCCCTCCACAGGCGAACGTGTTGTGCGCCAAACAGAACGCTATGTGCTTACTCCCCATAGTTACCAGACCTATTATCGGCACTATCTATCGGGCCCGTACCGGATCTTGAAGGCGCACCGGGACGATGTTTCGCGGGTGCGGGCTGTTCTTGCAACGCCTGTAACGAGTCCGGGCGAGGTTGTCGAGCAGATTGCGTCCAAGCAAGACATCATCAGTAACCCATCGCTGATGGCAGCCGTCACCGCCCTATATGTTGATCCGGTCACCAACCGTTTGAAGCGGGGGTCAGGCGGCAGCGGCGGAGGCTCTCCCCGCCGGTTGTCAGAAGTCTTGTACCAGTTCGACCAGACATGGGACACCTCGGCTATGGATCCGATCGAAATACTCGCCCTACTGCCTACAGAATTCGATCGGTTTAAGCCAGGCGCTAGCTAGGAATCTGGCTGCTTATCTACATTTGCTGGAGGAGCCGCACCGGCAGGAGCTGCTGGCCTCTGCTGCGCCGGTGCCGCGGGCGCTGGGGGAGATGCTGGGCTACTACTTCCGGTTCTACGAGGGCATCTATGGCCGACCCTGCTCGGCGATGCACGATCCCCTGGCGGCGGCGCTCGCCGTCGATGCTGTTACGCCGGCGCTTGCACCCGTGGTGCGTGCCGCCGTCGACACCTCCGACGGGTCGGGCCGCGGGCAGACTGTGTGCGAAATGCGCGGGCTGTACGCGGGCTACCCGGAGGTGAAGGGGGCGCGGTGCCGCGTGGTCCTCTCGCTGGAGGGAGACTTCGCCCCGCACCTGGTCGACACGCTGCTGGACCACTTCGAAGGCACGACGGCGGCACTCGCAGAGGCAGCTTCGGCCGCCTGAGGCTTGTGGCGCGGGCATGGCGGGACCATGGCCTCTACCCTCCCGGACTCCGCTTCGCGAGACTGGCGGCAGGACCACGGGAAGCAGGGAGGTGGCGGGCGGTGGATCGCTGGGACTTGGGAATCGCCGGACTGGGACTGCTCGCGGCCATGTCATTGGCCTTCGGCCTGGTGGCCCGTTTAATCGTGGGCAGGGGGATGTCACGCTGGCTGTGGCTCTATGCGGCGGCCGGGTACTTCGTGGCGGGCATTCTGGTCAGTGAAGTCTGGTTTGGCTGGGCGACGGGGGAGGAGCTCCAGCCGAATATCGATGGCCTGTCCTTCGACGAGGTGCAGCTGGTAACCCTCGCCGGCCTCATCGCAGCCGTGGCTGCCAGGATCGTGCTGCGGAAGAGGGCACGCGCCAAGGGCGTTCGGCAGGCCGCACCACCGGGCGCCGCACACTGAACCAGCAGCAGCAAACAAGGAGCTTGCGGCGTGCCGGGCCTATAGGCTCTGGGACCCGGAGTGCAGCCGCTGCCCCTCGGGCCGTCCCTCGGCGGATGCCCAGTGCCGGCGCAGCGCCTCCGCCAGCCGTCCGGGTTCCGTCCGGTGCGGCGGGTCGAAGTGGTGGCGCCCGGGGAAGACCTCCAGGTGGAAGTCGGGAAAGAAGACCCGCGCCAGCCGGGCCGCCACCTCGCCAAAATCATCCGGATGGCTGAGGCCGCCGAGGGCGAAGAACACCGGCTTGCTGAAGGCGGCAAGCTTCGACCTGTCCAGGTCGTAGTCCTTGAAGGTCTGCATGAAGGCCCTGATCCCGGCCGGCCGCTTGGCCATCCACGGCGGTGGGGGACCCGCCTCCGGCGGCGGCAGGACGACGTCGGGCCTGACCTGCAGCCTCATGAACGCCGGCATGTACTGCTCCGGCGGGAGGGCGTCCAGCTCCCCGAACTTCTTCCAATGCTCCGCGTAGGCGGGGCTCCAATCCCAGTTCCCTGCCCACGCCGGCTCCAGCAAGGCCAGGCTCTGCAGCCGGTCCGGGTGCTTGGCAGCCAACGCCAAGGCCGCCGCGCCGCCGCCGGAATAGCCCAGGAGATGGAAGGTCTCCCAGCCCAGGGCGTCGGCTTCCCTGAGGACTCCGTCCACCTCGGTGTCCAGGCTCCACCCCGGGGGCACGTTATCGCCCTTGTACAGTTCCAGCTCCTTGGCAACGGCATGCACGCCCGGGCCCAGCGCCTCAATCAGGCGCCCATAGGCAAGCTCCGCGGGGAGCACTGAACCAGGAAGCAGGATGACCCGAATCGGTTCCATGCAAGAACCATACGCCGGTGCGGGCGGGGAAGCTGCTGGCCGTTCGAAGGCACGACGGCGGCGCTCGCCTCAGCAGGTTCCGCCGCCTGATGCCAGGCAACGCTGGCCGGGGACGTGCTGGCGCACGGCGGGGTGAACGCGTGTAAGGCGGTGGGGAGACGTCCCAGTTGATTGTTGAGCGTGGCAAGCAAGGTGGTGCCGCCGTCGTCCTTTATCTCCAGGGGCGCGGAGGCGTCGTCTTGCCGAAGTCGATATGGCTCACTCTTTTGCCGGTGCTGTAGGTTGGCCCACCCCCTAAAGTGCCTACTGGCGGCGGTTGGCCAGCTGGACGAAGGTCCAGGCGAACTTGAAGATCACAGAGGCGACGGCGAACTGGACCAGGGCCGACGCGCGAGGAAGAGCCCCGGCCGGTGGCCAGGGCTCTTCCTATGATCGGAAAGAGGAAAGACAGCTACGTGTGCTGTGGCTCGATCCTTATCGCTCGCGCGTACTAGTTGTTGACGATGCGAACTGGACCGGTGGCGGCGTCGCAGACGGTTACCGCGTTGCCGGTGGCATCCACTGCTTCGCCGAGAACGGCGATCGAGCCAATGTCGGCGACATCGCAGAGATTTGCTGCGACACTGGCGGCGACATTTACGTCAACAGCATCCTCGACGGTGATATCGCCGACAGTGACGTTCACGAGGCCATCATTCAATGTGTTGTTGTTTGCTGCCTGGGAAGGTCCGGCAACGGCGCCCATCAGGAACAGGCTTCCAGCGGCTGCGACGGTGGCTTTCTTCAGAACTGACATAGTTTCGCTCCCTTGATATCGGCCCTTGTACCCCTATCCGGCAGCCCATTGTTAACTCTTGGGCTGCTGAAGGCCGCGCTGATGCATGGCGCAGGGGATCGGGCGTCTCTGTGGTTGCTTCTTTTGGCATCCGCCGCTTCGGCGGGGGAAGGCGGTTCAACCGGCTAGGCGCCCAAATGTCGCTTTGGTTGCGATGGGCTTAGGCCTTGGGAAGGCCCGGGTCAAACATCTGTGTTGCGCTTCCATTAACCACGCTAAAGCTAAGTATGCTTAGCAGTCAAGGGGAGCGCAGCCCCTTTTCCAAACGAAAAGCGACCAGCGACGCGGCCGCCCCGGCTGCCGCGGCCGCCGCGGCGAGGGTCCAGCCAACGGCCGGCGGAAACTGGGAGAACACCACCCCGAACAGCAACGGCCCCAGCGTCCCGCCGATGTACGTTCCGCTCTGCGTGATCCCCGTCGCCTGGACCGTAAACCGATGCGCCGTACGCGAAACCACGTAGTGGGCCAGGCCGTTCCACCCCCAGCCCAGCCCGAACGCCACCACGGCCCCGGCCGCATACGCAACCGTGGACCCGGACGCCATGCCCAGCAACCCCAGGCTCCCGGCCCCCATCATCAGCGCCACCGTGGCCATCGAACCGCCGATCCCACGGTCCGCCGCGATCCCCACCAGCGGGCGGGCCAGGATCCCGGCCACACTCGCCGCGCCCAGCAGCAGGCCCGCGCCGACGGCATCGAACCCCGCCTGCACAGCCATGGTGACAGTAAACGCCCCCACCACATTGGCCTGCCCGGCCCCCAGCGCGCTGGCCACCGCCGTCGCGAACAGGAACTGCTTCAGCCGCCGGGGGAGCGGCTCCCTGCCAGCCCTGCCGGAGCGGCGGGCGACAGGGGCGCCGCGCGGGAGGGTGCGCAGGAGCACCGGCACCAGAGCCGCCGCCAGCAGCGCCGCCAGCGCAAACGTCCAGGCCCACCCCACGGTGAGCGCGAACACCGGAACCGACAGTCCGGCGGTGAGCGTCGCCGTCGGAATGGCCGCCTGCTTGAGGCCGAACGAAAAGGCGCGGTTGCGCACCGCCACCTGGTCCACGATCAGGCCGTTGGACAGCGGATGGATCAGCGCGTTCGCCGCGCCGGCGACACCCAACCAGACGATCAGCCACGCCCAGTGCGGCGTGACAAACGCGATCCCGCCCAGCGCCACAAACCCCAGCCCGACGGCGAGCGGCACCCCGCGGCGGAGTCCCAGCCCGCCCGCCACAAACCCCGCCGGGGCGGACAGCAGTGCCGACACCGCCCAGAACGCGGCCACCGCGGCACCCAGCGCGGACGGCGTCATGCCCAGGTCCTGCTCGAGCTGGACCGCCAGCCCGCCCACCAGGAAGACCGGCAGCACCGCCACCACAGTGGTCAACGCAGCGATGGCCGTGGCCCGGTGCCCCGGCCGGCGCACAGGGTTCCGGACAGGTTCGACGGCGGCCCGACTCACCGGGCGGAGCGGCCCGGCGAGATGCCAGCCGCGTCGTCCTGGACGACGTCGTCACCCGCCAACATCGACCGGCCGCCGGCCCGCACCTGGGCCAGCAGGCCGCCGGCGGTGAGCACGGCACGTTCGGCAGGCGAGAAATCGAGGCCCAGCACCAGCCCCGTGTCACCGTCCACCCGGGCGGTGACGGAACCGGCGCCACTGGCCACTGCGTCGGCAAGCCCCTCGATCACCCACCGCTGCCCGGTTGAACTGTGTACCCCGGTAGAGCTCGGCTGCCCGGTCGAGCTGTCCGAATCGGCAGGCAGGACCAGCGGCACAATCCCGGCCGCGATCAGGTTGCGGCGGTGGATCCGGGCATAGCTGCGGGCGGCGACCACCCGGACGCCCAGGTGCAGCGGGATCAACGCGGCATGCTCCCGCGACGAGCCCTGCCCGTAGTTCTCCCCGCCCACGATGATCCCGCCGCCCCATTTGAGCGCACGGTCGTGGAAGCCGGGGTCCAGGCGGCGGAACATGAACCGGGCGCAGACGGCGATGTTGGACCACACCGACATGGCAATCGCGCCGTCCGGGGCCATGTCACCGGTGGAGATGTCATCCCCGACGGCGGTCAGCACCCGGGCGTCCAGGTCAGCCGGCAGCGGGGTGGGCTGCGGCGGCGGGACCAGGTTGCTGCCCCGCTCAATCTCGATAGCGCGGCGCGTCTCCAGCGGCAGGACGCCGGCGATGTGCAGGTCGTGGACTTCCGGATGCGGAGCAGTGGCAGGGCGAAGCACGCCGCGGCTGACCGTGGAGGCGTCCACGATGGCGCCTTCCAGCGCGCTGGCGGCGGCGGTCGACGGCGAACACAGGTACACAGCGTCCTCCGCCGTGCCGCTGCGGCCGGGGAAGTTGCGGTTGAAGGTGCGCAGCGACGGCGCACCCTCCGTGGGTGCCTGGCCGATGCCCACGCAGGGGCCGCACACCGGCTCGAGCATCCGAGCCCCGGCCTGCATCAAGTCCTCATAAACCCCGGAGGCGATGATGGTCTGCAGGATCTGCCGTGATCCGGGTGTCACCGTGAGCTGGACGGAGGGATGGACAGTGTGTCCCTTAAGGATGGCCGCCACGGTGGCCAGGTCCTCGTAGGAGCTGTTCACGGAGGAACCGACGCAGACCTGCACCACCTCGGTGCGCGGCAGCTCGGACACCGGACGAACGTTGCCCGGGGAATGCGGAAGCGCCACCAGCGGAACCAGGGCCGAGAGATCAAGCCGCTCGTCGTCGTCGTACGTGGCTCCCGCGTCCGCCGCCAGGGGGACGAACTGGTCCCCGCGGCGCTGGGCCCGCAGCCAGGCGCGGGTCTGCTCATCGGAGGGGAAGATGGCCGTGGCGGCACCGGTTTCGATGATCATGTTGCAGATGGTGGCGCGCGCGGAGACGGACAGCGACGCCACGCCCTCGCCGTAGAACTCGAACACCTTCCCGCGGCCGCCGCGCACGCCGTGGCGGCGCAGCAGCTCCAGCACCACGTCCTTGGCTTCGGCATTGGATCCCAGCGTGCCCGTCAGTTCAACGCCCACGACGGCGGGGCACACAAAGTCGAAGCCGTAGCCGGCCATCGCCACGGCCACCTCCAGCCCGCCGGCGCCGAGCGCGAACATGCCCAGGGCACCCGCCGTCGAGGTGTGGGAATCCGCGCCCACCAGCACCTGGCCCGGTTGGGAGAAATGCTCCAGGTGGATGTAGTGGGATATGCCGTGCCCGGCGGGGGAGTAGCGCAGCCCGTGGCGGGCGGAGAAGGTGCGCAGGTAGTGGTGGTCCTGCATGTTCTTGTCGTCGATCTGCAGGACGTTGTGGTCCACATACATGACCGCCAGCGGCACCGCGATGGAATCCACGCCGAGCATCTCGAACTGCATGGCCGTCATGGTTCCGGTGGCGTCCTCGATGAGGATCTGGTCCACGGCGATGGTGATGTCGGCGCCGGGGGTCAACTCGCCGGCGGCGAGGTGGCTGGCCAGGATCTTGTGAGTCAGTGTCTCGGGCATTGCGCGTGGTCTCCTCAATGCGCTGTAACGGACGCAGGCACGCCATCCCGTGCGGATGGCGTGCCTGGCAGTTTGGGGCTACTTTACGAAGTCGTTGGTGTAGGTGTCCCCAAGCTTGATGTCCTTGTCCCCGACCTCCGGGTTGGCCACCCGCTGGGTTTTCAGGACGGCCTCGACGCCGTCCTGGGTAAAGGATCCGTCCTTGCTCAGCGTTTTCTTCAGGTCCTCAATGACCTTGGCGTAGAGCTCTTTGTCCCCGCCGGCGAACTTCTCCGGCATTTCGGCGGCGATCTCTTGGCCGGAATGGCTGTTGATGAACTCCAGCGTGCGCTTGATCGCCTTGGCGAGCTTGCCCGCGGTGTCCTTGTTCTGGTCCAGCCAGTCGGTCTTGGCGTAGAGGGAGGCGGACGGCCATGCGTCGGTGTCGAAGACTTCCTTCAGACCTTCCTCGGTCCGGACGTCCTCCAGGATGACCGGGGCGTGGCCGATCCGCTTGGCGAGCACCGAGATGTCCGGCTCAAGCATCACCGCGGCGTCCACCTGGTTCTGCTCCATGGCCGCCACTGCAGAGGATCCGGCGCCGATGGCCGATACTGCGGCATCGGTCTGCTGCATGCCGTTCTTCGCCAGGAGGAACTTGATGAACATGTCAGTGGACGACCCCGGTGAGGTCACGCCGACGTTCTTGCCCTTGAGGTCCGCGATGGACTTGATCTGGCCCTCGTTCTTGGGCGCCACCAGGAGGGCGAGCCCCGATGACCGGCCCATGTCCACGAACGCCTTGATGGGCTGGTTCTTGGCCTGCATCTGGATGGTGTGTTCGTAGTAGCCGCTGGTGACCTGCGTGCTGCCGCCAATCATGGCCGTCAGCGCCTTGGAGCCGCCCTGCAGGTCCTGCAGTTCGACGTTCACGCCCTCCTCCTCGTAGTAGCCCAGTTCCTGGGCCAGCGTGGTGGGAAGGTAGGTCAGCAGTGTCTGGCCGCCGACGCCGATAATCACCTTGGAGCCGTCCCCGCCGCCGGCGGCACCGGTGCCGCCCTGGCCGGGCGGTGCCGACGCGGGCGCGCCGCAGGCGGAGAGGGCGAGGGTGAGGGAGGCGAGGACGGTCAGCGGGCGGAAGAGGCCCCGGCGCCGGTGCCGGGTTTCGTTCGAAGTCATGGGGATTCCCTTTCAGGCGGTGATGTGTTGGGTTACGAGGAGCGGACCGGGCGCCACCTGAGGAGGTGCCGTTCGAGGCGGTTGACGAGGAGGTCGATGATGAGGACCACGAACATCAGGATGAACATGCCGGCGAAGACCCCCTTGGTATCGAAGACACCCTGGGCCTGGGCGATGGCGTAGCCCACGCCGGCGGACGCCCCGAGGTATTCACCCACCACCGCGCCGGTGATGGCGAAACCCACGCTGATGTGCAGGCTGGAGAAGATCCAGGTCAGGGCGCTGGGGATGAAGACGTGGCGGAGCAGCTGCTTCTCGTTGGCTCCGAGCATTTTGGCGTTGTCCACGAGGACCCGGTCCACGCTTTTGACGCCTTCGAGGGTGTTGAAGAAGACGATGAAGAACACCAGGGTGAAGCCGAAGGCCACCTTGGACCAGATGCCCAGGCCGAACCACAGCAGGAAGATCGGTGCCAGCACCACGCGGGGAAGGGCGTTGAACATCTGCAGGAACGGGTCCAGGAGCCGCTCCAGGAAACGGACCCTGGCCAGCAGGAAGCCCAGGACCAGGCCGGCCGCCGCGCCCGTGAGGAAGGCGAGGATCGATTCCTGCAGGGTGATCCACAGGTGCGGGAAGACGAAGCCGCTGGAGATCCACAGCCATACCGTCATCAGGATGTCGGAGGGGAGGGGGAAGAAGAACGGGTCGATGACGCCGACGCGTCCCAGCAGCTCCCATGCGCCAAGGACGACGGCGGCGAGGGCCAACTGCCCCATCCGGATGGAGACGTTCGAGGCTTCGGGCCGCTTGCGCTTGGGCCGCTGGGCCACCGCCGGATCCCGGTCCTTCCGGAGGGGAAAGCGTTGTGTGTTCTTGGAAGCTGGTGCCACTGTCATGCTGCGTCGCTCTCTTCCTCTTCCCGAGCTGATTCATAGGTTTTGGATACCTCGACCTTGAGGCGACCCCAGATTTCCCTGTGGAGCTCGACGAACTTGGGATCGTCCCGGATGTCCAGGAGGTCGCGGGGGCGGGGGATGTCGATCTCGTAGCTGCCGACGACGGTGCTGCCCGGGCCGGCACCGAGGATGACCACCTCGTCGGACAGGGCAATGGCCTCGTCCAGGTCGTGGGTAATGAAGACGACGGCCTTGTCCGACTCCTGCCAGAGCTGGAGGAGTTCGTTCTCCATGATCTGCCGGGTTTGGACGTCCAGCGCGGAGAACGGCTCGTCCATCAGCAGGATGTCCGGATTCACGATCCAGGCCTGGGCGACGGCGGTGCGCTTGCGCATGCCGCCGGAGAGCTGGTGCGGGTAGCGGTCAGCGAAGTTCTTCAACCCCACCTTCTCCAGCCAGCGGCGTGACTCGTCGTAGGCCTCGGCCTTGGAAACCCCGGCCATGGTGAGCCCGAGGCTGACGTTGTCGATCACCGACTTCCAGGGCAGCAGGGCGTCCTGCTGGAACATGTAGGAGGCGCGGCGGTTCACCCCGTCGACGGGTTCGCCGAAGCTGTGGACGGTTCCTTCGGACGGATTCAGGAGTCCGGCTGCCATGTTGAGGATGGTGGACTTGCCCGATCCCGTCGGCCCGACGATGGAGACAAAGCGCCCGGGCTCCACTTTGAGGTCGATGTCCCGCACAGCGAAGTACGAGCCACCGCCGGGCGTTGCAAACTCCTTGGTGCATCCGTTGAGCTCGACCGCGTAATTCGAAGACTTAGGCTGAAAGGGGTGCGTCATTGCTGTTCTCCCGCTAACCACATTGTGAGTCGTTGGTCATATAGTGGGCACAAGGCTAACAGTAACGTCTGTCACACTACAAGGGGCGGCCATTAGGGGCCCTCCCGTAATGCGAGAAGAAGGAATCCGGAATCCCTCCATGAGCGCAACTGAAAATGCCGCCCCGCTGCTGGTGCTGAAGAAGATCACGGCCATCCTGGACGCCTTCTCGCTGGCGCGGCCTGAGATGAGCCTCGCCGAAATCCGGGCCGAGACGGGGTTGCCGCACTCCACGGTGCAGCGGCTTGTCACCAACCTGGTGCACGAGGGGTTGCTGGACCGGCGCGGTGACCACTTCCGGATCGGCCTGCGGATGACACATTGGGCGGCCCCGGCCCGGCAGGGCCTCGACTTCCTCGAACTGCTCACGCCCGTCATCCGGCGGCTGCGCGATGAACTGGGAGAAACGGTCTGCATCTTCCGGGAGTCCCGGGGCAGCAGGGTCTGCATCGCGGTGGCGGAGACCCGGCGGGTCCTTCGCCGCGCGGTGGAGGTGGGCGACATTATGCCGCTCCACGCCGGCTCCGCGGGCCGGGTACTGCTCGCCTGGAATACCGACCTGGCGGAGAAGGTCTACGGCTCGGGCCTGCAGTCCATGACGGACCGCACCATCACCGACGCGGCAAACCTCGATGCCGCGGTGGCAAAGACCCGCGCGGACGGTTTCGCCATCACTACCGGAGAGCGGGTATCCGGGGCCAGTGGCCTGTCCGCTCCGATCTTCGGACCCCAGGCTGAGCTCTACGGTGCCCTGACTGTCATGGGACCCACCATGCGGATGCCCTATGACGTGTGCGCTTCCTGGATCGAGCCTGTCATCGCCGCAGCCGCCGAAGGCACCCGGCTGATCGGGGGAAGCCTTCCCTCCGAAGAAGTGCCCATATCGTGATTTTCTGTTCACAATATGACGAGGTGCGTGCATACTGGTTCGTGTAGGACGGTGCTCGACCGACCCTCCGGCGTGTACGGCGCCCACGGGTCCGCATCAGGAACCAGGAGTTGAGATTTGATGAAGGTTTTCGAAACCGGCACAGCTGAACGGAATAAGGGCGCCGCCGACGGGGACCGCCCCGGGGCCGTTGCCGACCCGTCGTCGGCCCCTGCAGGCGCGACCCAGACTGCCGGACCCCTCTCCGGGGTACGCGTCCTCGAACTTGGATCCCTGATCGCAGGGCCGTTCGCAGGACGGCAGATGGCGGACTTCGGAGCCGAAGTCATCAAGGTCGAATCCCCGAACCGGCCGGACCCCATGCGCGAGTGGGGCCGGGCACGGGTCAACGACCACACCTTGTGGTGGTCAGTGCAGTCCCGTGGCAAGAAGTGCGTCACCTTGGACCTCAAGGCCCCCCGCGGCCGGGAGCTTTTTTTGGAGCTCTGCAAGGAAACCGACGTCATCCTGGAGAACTTCCGCCCGGGCACCATGGAAAAGCTTGGCCTCGGCCCGGAAGAGCTGTGGAAGGTCAACCCCGGCCTCATCATCGCCCGGGTCTCCGGCTACGGACAGACCGGCCCGGAAGCGTCAAAGCCCGGCTATGCCTCCGTCGCGGAGGCACGGAGCGGGCTGCGGCACCTCAACGGCTACCCCGACCAGCCGCCGCCCCGGACCGGCATTTCCCTGGGGGACAGCCTCGGCTCGCTGTATGCCCTGCAGGGGATCCTGCTGGCGCTGTACTGGCGGGATGCTCGCGGGGGCACCGGCCAGGTGGTCGATGTCTCGCTCGTCGAGGCGTGTTTTTCGCTGCTGGAGAGCGCCGTGCCTGACTACGCCGCTACCGGTATTGTCCCGGGACCCAGCGGTTCGGGACTGAAGGGGATCGCGCCGTCGAACATCTTCCAGTCCAGCGACGGCAAGTGGGTTGTCATCGCGGCCAACCAGGACTCCGTCTTCGTGCGCCTGGCCACCGCGATGGGCATGCCCGGCCTGGCGACTGACCCGAAATACCGCGACCATGCGCAGCGGGGCCACAACCAGGAGGAACTCGAAGGCCTCATCGCCGACTGGGCGGGGCAGTACACCGCCGGGGAGTTGGTCAGCCTGCTCGACGGACACGGTGTTCCAAACAGCACCGTGAGCACTGTGGAAGACATCTTCGAGGACCCGCAGCTCAAGGCCCGGGACATGCTCGTGGAAGTGCCGGACGACGAGTTGGGAGCCGTGGTCCAGCCCGGAATCGTCCCCAAACTCACGCGCTCCGCTGGCCGGATCAGCTGGAACGGGCCCCTGGTGCACGGCTCCCACAACGCCGATGTGTACCAGGGCCTCCTGAACCTCACCGATGAAGACGTGCAGAAAGCGCACAGCGAAGGAGCAATCTGATGGCGTTTGCCCAGGACACCAGGCCGGTCTCGATCGTGGACGTCAGCCCGCGCGACGGCCTGCAGAACGAGAAGACCCCCGTCAGCACCGGGGACAAGGTCCGGCTGATCGAAGAGCTGATCAGGATGGGTGCCAAGCGGATCGAGGCCGTCAGCTTCGTGAATCCCAAGGCAGTTCCCCAGATGGCCGATGCCGACGCGGTGATGGCGGCCGTCCCGCGCACCGACGCCGTCAGTTACATCGGACTGGTGCTCAACACCAGGGGCGCCCACCGCGCTGTCGACGCCGGGGTGGACGAGATGAACTATGTGCTCCCGGTGACCGATGCATTCGCTACGGCCAACCAGAACACCACGGTTGCCGCGGCGCTCGCGGCCTTGGAGGAGGTGTCGGCGATCGCTGCTTCGGCCTCCATCCCGCTCAGCGTCACCGCCGCCGTCGCTTTCGGCTGCCCCTACCAGGGCGACGTCCCGCTCGAACAGACCCTCGACGTCGTCCGCGATGCAATGGGCCGCGCGAACCTGGCGGAGGTGGCGTTGGCGGATACGATCGGCTGCGCGGTGCCGTGGCAGGTGGGCGAGGCTTTCGCCAGGTTGCGCGGAGAGACCGGCCTGCAGTTGAGGGCCCACCTTCACGAGACCCGGCACACCGCGCTGGCCAATACCTATGCGGCGATGGCAGCGGGTGTCGATGTGTTCGACAGCAGCGTCGGGGGCCTCGGCGGCTGCCCCTTTGCTCCGGGGGCGGCGGGAAACAGCTCCACGGAGGACCTTGCGTGGATGCTCGGGCGGGCCGGATTCGATACCGGCATCGACGTGCAGCAGGCAACGGAACTGGGCCGCTGGATCTGCGGCAAGGTCGGCACCGCCCCGCGGTCCGGGCTGGCAGGGGCAGGGGCGTTTCCCGCGGCAGCGTAGCGCGGAGTCCGGCCTCCATGGGGATCATCGGGCACAGGGTGCAATGTCGGCGCGTTCGTCGGACAAACGGTGTCAGGCCCCGAGCAAGTCCGCCAATTCAGTGATGCTGGACGCTACGAGATCCCAGTCGCCTTCAGGGGCCAGGTCCGCCACTTGGCCGGGGCCGTGTTCAGTGGGGCGGGCCACGAACGCTGTGGCCAGCCCGGCCGCCCGGGCAGCCTGCAAATCGCTGTTGTGGGCCGCCGCGAGCATCACCTCTCCGGGCTCGAGGTCCAGGAATTCAGCCGTCCGGAGATACGCCTGGGGCAACGGCTTGTAGGTGCACGTCATGTCCGAACCGATGATCACATCCCACGGCAGCCCGGCGTTCCTGGCCATGTCGAGCAAGAGTGCGGTGTTGCCATTGGAAAGCGGGCCCACGATGTAGTGGCGGCGGATGGTTGCCAGCCCCTCCACGCTGTCCGGCCACGGCGGCAACCGGTGCCAGGATTTGTTCAGCTCCTGCAGGCTCTCCCCGGGCAGCCGGTCCGGATTGATGCCGTAGTGGCGGAGCGCCTGGTCAAGGTTTTCACGGTGGAGCGTATCCAGCTTCGTGAAGCTGCGCCGTCCGGAGCGGATGGCGTTCATGGCCGGCTGGTAGAGGGCCCGCCAGTGGTCAGCGAAGGCCTCCGCGTCGAGCGTGTGCCCGTGCGCCGTGGTGAAAGCTGCCACCTCCCGTGCAACGCCGCTCCGCCAGTCCACCACCGTACCGAAAGTGTCGAAAAGGATGGCGCGCACGGGCCGCCCGGTTGATGGTGATCGGTAGGGCTGGAACGCCATGGCTGTCTCCTTCCTCGCTGCCTGATGGTTAGTCTGGCAGCATGCGAACTGATTTCAGTCCCTCAGCGACGTCCGCCCGTGATTTCTACCGGCTGCTCACCGCCGTGGTGGTTCCCCGGCCCATCGCCTGGGTTTCGAGCGTTTCCCCGGAGGGCGTTGACAACGTGGCTCCGCATTCCTTCTTCACCGTAGCTTCAACCTATCCACCCATCGTGCAGTTCACCTCGGTGGGCGAGAAGGATTCGCTCCGCAACATCACCACGTCCGGGGAATTCGTGGTCAACCTGGCCCCGGCTGCACTCCTCGAAGAGGTCAACGCCACCGGCACCAACTTCCCGCCTGAGATCAGCGAGTTCGACGCCGCCGGCCTGACCCGGGAGCCGGGGCTCACCGTGGCCGCGCCCCGCGTCAAGGAATCGCCGGCGGTGTTGGAATGCCGCCTCCAGTCCATGCTGCCGATGGGGGACTCCACGTTGGTTTTCGGCGAAGTGACCCATGCCGCCGTGAGCGAAGCCGTCCTCGATGGCAGCCACCCGCGCATCGATCTCCTGGAGCCGCTGGCTCGGCTGGGCCTGGACGAGTGGGGCACACTCGGCGAAATCCAGGACCTCGGCCGGATCCGGCTGAAGGACTGGCCGGGCCATTTCCGGCCCAAGGACTAGGGCCACCCGGCCAGCGTTGCCCGGGGAATTCCCTCCGGACGGCATAGCCATGTTTGAGGAAAAGTTCGGTGACAAGGCACCCGAGCAGAGCGCGGACCGCACCCAGCAGGCGCTCCAAGGAATCCCGGTAACGCTCGCCGGGATCAGGCAGATCGCCGAGTCCATCGCTGCGCATCAGGACGGGCGATCCTAGGACTGGAACTGCTGCATCACGGACAGGTGGCCGGCCCGGGCGGACACCAGGCATTTGGCCAGGTAGAAGGGCTGGTTGCCGTGCCGGATGTACTGGGTGAGCACGAGGACCGGGTCCGTCGGACGCAGGTCCAGCAGCTTGGCGCGGCTGGGGCCCACCTGGCTGAGGCTGATCTGGCACTCGCCCGGGCCGGCCAGTCGGCCCAGCTGGTTGTTGAGCGTGGCAAGCAAGGTGGCGCCGCCGTCGTCCTTTATCTCCAGGGGTGCAGCGGCGCCCTTGGAGATACTGACCGGCTGGGCCGTGACGTTTTCCTGCAGCTGGGCGATGGCCTCGCCGTCGCGGATGAGGACGGATTCCCAAAGCCAGCAGTCAGTGCCGGGCTCGACGCCGATGCCGGGGGCGACGAATTCTGAAGCCGCCTGCCGCACCACCTGGGTGCGTTTGACCTCGAGCGTCTGGCCGGGGCCAGCGAGGACTTCCTCAAACGGGCGGATGCATTCGATGCCGATGCGGGGGAGGGTGTCCGAGACGAAACGTCCGACGCCGCACCGCGCCCTGATCAGCCCGTCCTCCTCGAGGAGCATGAGGGCTTCGCGGACCACGGTACGGCTGACTTTCATGTCGGCGCCGAGTTCGGTTTCGGTTGGGATCATGGAGCCGGGGGTGAGGAGGCTGTTGCGGATGGCCTCGGCGATGCGCGAGTACACGGCGACGCGCAGGGGTGAGCCGGGCTGGGCGGCCACCGGCTGGGACAGGAACCGGGCGGCGTCCTGGTGCACATTTGCCTCGCTCTTCGGTGGATTGGTCCGGGAGTTCCAGCGTAGAACAAGTAGCACTTGTTTGTTGGACAAGCGGCAAGGGTTGCTGCCGCCGTCGTTCCTCTTCCCTCGTACTGGAGCGCCGCTGTAGGGTCATCGCGTGATTGTGCCCGATATTTCCCAGGACGCCGTGGCGGTGGCGGATCACTATGACGAGCTTGATCCCATTTATCGCCGGGTATGGGGAGACCATGTCCACCACGGGCTCTGGGCCACAGATCGGGAGACTCCCAGCGCTGCGGTCGAGGCGCTGGTCGACACCGTCGGGGACCGGCTGGGTCTCATGCCCGGCCAGGAGTGCGTGGACATCGGCTGCGGCTACGGCTCCACGGCAGGGCGGCTCGCCGTAACACACGGGGTTCGCGTCACAGGGTTCACGCTTTCCGTTGAGCAGGCAGGCTATGCCGCTGCACATTCGGTACCCGGCGTGGACATCCAGGTCCAGGACTGGCTCGCCAACACCCTGCCCGATGCCTCGGCGGATGCGGCATGGTCAATTGAGTCGAGCGAGCACATGGTGGACAAGCCCAGGTTCTTCGCCGAGGCGCATCGCGTGCTGGCGCCCGGCGGCCACTTCGTCATCTGCGCGTGGCTCGCTGAGACCGGTGCCAGCCCTTGGAAGGTCCGCCACCTGCTCGAGCCAATCTGCCGCGAAGGGCGCCTGCCCTCGATGGGCACGCGCCAGGAGTATGAGGCGATGGCGACGGCAGCCGGCTTTACGGTCACCGGCTATGAGGATGTCAGCCGCCGGGTGGCCCGCACCTGGCGGATCTGCGCCCGGAGGCTCATCAAGGCCATGCTCGTCGATCCGGAGACCCGCAGCCTCGCCCTTGGCGCACGCAACCGCGGCGCCATTCTGAGCATTCCCCGCCTGATCCTGGCCTACCGCACCGGTGCCATGCGCTATGGGATCTTCACGCTGTCGAAGGCAGAGTAGGACAGAGGCGTGAAGCCGTCGTCAAGCCAGCAGAATCCAGGCTGACTGGACCTAGGGGCGCACAGGAGTGGCCGCCTCGTTTCCGAGGACTGTTGTCCACGGGCTGGCGGTCCACGAGGTCACTACGCCGTTGAGGACGTAGGGGTCGGCCGCTGCGAAAGCTTTGGCGGCCTCGAGCGGGTTCTCGCCGGTGAAGATCAGCAACCCTTTGAAGGGCCCGTGGCCAATTGCCCCGCCGAGCAGGAGTTCGCCGCGTTCGACCGCCTCCCACCCCGCCCGGAGGTGGTCTGCGCGGTATTGTCCGCGGGACTCGAGGTAGTTGTCCGAGTAGGTGTATTCGAGCACGGCGTGCATGGAAGTCTCCATTCCGGTTAGGGTTTCAATCGTTGTAGCAGCAGCGTACCCAGCCATCAGCTGGCCGGTGCGACTGTCTTGAGTCCTGCTTGAATTGCTGCCCTCACAAGCTCTTTGTCGAAGGCGACCATAGTTTGGGTTTCAAGTCGGATGGCAGCAGCGAGGTGGATCGCATCGGCGCTGCGCAACCCACCTGGGAGTGCGGCCGCGTACAAGAGGTCTGAACGCGTCAGGTCCACCAGGTTGATTGCGTCCAGCACAGAGTTGACCAACTCCGGCGGCAGGCCACGGCGGTTGGCGGCACAGTGCAGTTCCGTATGAAGGAGCATCGAAGCAACAAGCCGGTCACCCCGCTGTTGGGCCAAAGAGAGGAAGTCCGCGGTGGGACCGGACTCCGGTTCCTCTACCACCAGCTTCAAGGCAGCCGAGGTGTCCACGTAAATGATCACCGGTCACCACGAAGGTCATTGATCATCTCTGCTGTGCCGGCATCAGAAGTCACGCGCTGCAGGAGCCGGAAGTCGACCGGGCCTTCCGATGCCTGCCGCACGCTGCCCGATAGGAGTAGACGTTCGAAGGGGGAGGCAGCAGGCGGGATGAGCGTGGCGGCAACTTCACCGTTGTTCGTCACATCAATCGTCTCGCCGTTCTTGACCCGCTCCAGGATCTTGCTGCTCTGGTTGCGCAGCTCGCGGTGGGGAATGGTTGTCATGGCGCACCTCCGTAGCAATTGTAGCAATCCAGTTCCAATGGGGCTACGAAGTCTTGCAACCGTTTGGTCCCGGCAATGGAGGAGGAAAACGCCTCAGCTGATTACCGCCGCCACCTCAACCTGTACTCCCGCGTCCCGGAACTTCTGCACCTGGGCGGGATCGGCGCCGTCGTCCGTCACCAGTGTCCAGGGCAGCGCCAGCCGGGCCCATGCATGGAAGGGCCGGAGTCCTAGCTTGGACGAGTCCGCCAAAACGTAAACCGCACGGCCGCGCCGGGCCATGAGCTCCTTGAGCCGGGTCTGGGCGTGGTCGGCCTCGCAGATGCCGTCCTCGGCGGTGACGGCGTCAGCGCCCAGGAACACCCGGTCAAAGCTCATCCGCTCCAGCGCCGCCTCGGCCAGCGGCCCCACGAAACTCTGGGAAACGCCCCGGAGCCGGCCGCCCAGGCAGTCCACCTCGATGCCCTCGGAATCGGCCAGCTCCTGCAAGGTGTTGATGCCCGGCGTCGTCACGGACAACGGAGCGAATCCGCGCAGTTGGTGCGCCAGGGCACCTGCGGTGGAGCCGGCGTCGAGCAGGATGTTCTCCCCGGGCTGGATCACCGCCGCCGCCCAGCGGGCGATCGCATGCTTCTGCTCGAACGCTTCACCCGTGCGCTGCCGCAGCGACGCCTCCGGGTGCGCTCCCACGGCCATCGCCCCTCCGTAGGTGCGCGCCAGCCGGCCTTGGGAATTCAGCAAAGCCAGGTCCCGACGGATGGTGGACGCCGTCACCTCGAACCGGGCCGAGAGTTCCTCCACGGAGGCCAGGCCGGTGGTCACGGCAAGGTGGTAGATCTCCTCGCGCCGCGCGTTTGCGCTGAGCATTCCCGGTCTCCTTCCCGTGGGCATGGCGGTGGCAGTGCTACCCATGCTAGTTCCGGCCCCCTGTATAAACGGCAACGGCCGGCCAGCAGTGCTGACCGGCCGCATCAAAGAGGGCTCCAGTTACGCAGCTTCCTCGCGTGACGGGGCCAGGTCCACCGCCTGCCGCAGCGCCTCGAGCAGCGATTCGTGGTCCGCGATGTTCTTGCCCGCGATGTCGAACGCGGTGCCGTGGTCCACAGACGTCCGCACCACAGGCAGGCCAACGGTGATGTTCACGCCGTTCTCCAGGCCCAGGACCTTGACGGGGCCGTGGCCCTGGTCGTGGTACTGGGCCACCACCAGGTCGAAGTCGCCGCGGCCGGCGAGGAAGAACAAGGTGTCCGCCGGGAGCGGGCCGAAGGCGTTGATGCCGTCAGCCTGGGCCTTCTCGATGCCGGGCTGGATCTTCTCCGCCTCCTCGCCGTACCCGAACAGGCCGTTCTCGCCGGCGTGCGGGTTGATGGCGCAGACGGCGATCCGAGGGTTTTCGATCCCGGAAGTGCGCAGCAGCTCGTAGCCGCGCTTGATGGTCCGGTAGACCAGGTCACCGTTGATCTTGGCGATCGCGTCGATGAGGCCGATGTGCGTGGTCACGTGGATGACGCGCATCTTCGGGGCGGTCAGCATCATGGACACTTCCTCGGTGCCCGTCAGCTCGGCGAGGAGTTCGGTGTGGCCGGGGAACTTGTGGCCCGCGGCGTGCAGGGCTGCCTTGTTCAGCGGCCCGGTGCAGATGGCATCCACCTGGCGGTCCATCGCCAGCTCAACGGCCTTCTCGATGAAGAGGTACGAGCCGTGGCCGGCAGCGGCAGACAGTTCGCCCCAGGCGAGGTCCTCGGGGATGCAGTCAATGTCCAGCACGTCGATGGTGCCCTCTTCGAACAGTGCCTCCGAGGGTGCCGCCACCTTTCGCAGGGTCAGCGGGCTGGAAACGATGTCCGCCGCCAGCTGCAGCCTGCGAAGATCGCCGATCACAAGCATCCGGGCCTTAGACCGGAGCTCGCCGTCGGCCAGGGCCTTGACAATGATTTCCGGACCGATGCCGGCGGCATCGCCCATGGTGATCGCAACAATCGGGCGTCCCATTATTTGCTACTCATTTCAGTCGTTGTGCCAGTGAGAAATTGTGTGGTCCGGGCCAGGGTGCCCGCGTCCCCGAACGCGCCGGCCTTGGTGACCAGCAGGGGGAGGGGTACGGGCAGCAGGCTCATGACGACGCCGGGTTCAACCTCGCCGAGGACCGTGAAGCTCCCCACGCCCAGGGCTTTCAGGACGGCCGTTGCGGTCTCCCCGCCGGTCATGACCAGCGCATCGCAGTGGCCGACGCCCGCAGCGGTGGCGCGGGCCAGGGCCTCTGCCACGACAAGCGCCTGCGACTTGTCCACGGCACCCATCGGGTCCGGCGTCAGCACCACATTGGCCCGGGCCATCGCCTCGGCAACCTTGCGCGGAACCTCAGCGCAGTCCAGGCTGGCGTGGTCCAGCGTGATGTGTTCCGCGCCGGCCGCAACCAGCGCCTCGCTCTGCTGCCGGGCGAGGCCCGAGTAGCTGCCGATCACGGTCAGCGTCCGGCTGATCTGCCGCGCCTGGGCGTCACGGGCCTGCTGCGTTTCAGGGTCCCCGGCGATGTGCCCGGCCAGTCCGCCCGAGCCCACCAGGAGCGTCGGGAAATCCAGCAGTTCCGCTGCGGCCGCGATGTCCTGCAGGTCTTGGTCGGTCCCGGCGTCGAGTACGACGGCGGCAGTCCCGCGTTCCTGCACGTCGCGCAGGTGCGCCGCCAGTTCCTCCGGCGAGCGTTCCGTCAGCCCGCTCACCGCTTCCGCGGTCAGGCCGCCGTCGGCAAGTGCGCGGGCGACGTCACCACCGAAGGCGCCCCCACTGTGTTGGACGCCGTTGACGTGCACGATGCCGCCGTGGGTGGTCCTGCCCGTTCGCGGAAACGCGGGCGCCACGATGGCGAGTGCCGGACCACTGCCCTGCGCAATCTGCGCAAGGCTTGCTGCAACTTCCACGCCCACGTTGCCCCGGAGCAGCGAGTCGATCTTCTTGAAGACCCGGCGGTGCTGCCCCAGCGCACGCTGGGTGGCGGAGCTGACAGCCGAGGCTGCCTCCGCCGCCGGAAGGTAGCGGCTCTCGGTGTTGATCGACAGGATCTGGGCCTCCGGCCAGGCACATCCAAGGTCCAGGATCACTGAACTGGTGTGGGTTGGGCCGTAGGCTGCGGCTGCGTCGGCGGCACCGGTGAGGTCATCGGCGATGATCGCCCAGCGCGTGGTGGCTTGGGTGTTCATACTGCTGGGGACACCTCGGGGGTTTCCACGGGCTGCTTGGCTTTCAGGCGCTTAGCGTACCAAGCCACCATGAGCGGGCAGCCGATGGCGGTGACCACCACGGATGCTGCAACCAGGACGGTGGCGGGTCCGGCTGCGGGAGCGTAGGCAGGGTTCGCCGCGGCCACCAGCATGGGAACGGTGGCGGCGTTGCCCGCGGTGGTGGCTGCTGCCAGGCCTGCGATGCCGGAGCCTCCTGTGAGCTTGTCTGCGAAGAACAGGACCGCTCCGCCGGCGATCAGCACGAACAGGCCCAGCGCGACGCCCAACAATCCGGCGTTGAGGACCTGTCCCAGGTTCAGGCCGAAGCCGAGGGCGAGGGCGAAAAACGGGATCAGGACGGGGGCCGCGGAGGAGAGGAACTTCCGCATGGCCGGGTCCAGGGCGCCCAGGATGGCTCCGAGGAGCAAGGGGATGATGGCGCCCACGAGCGCCTGCCACGGGAAGGCGGACAGGCCGGCGACGCCGAGTGTCACCATGGTCAGGAAGGGACCGGATTCCAGCGTCATGACCGAGTAGGCGGCCACGTCCTTGGGCTTGCCGTACTGGCCCATGAGGGCCATGTACATTCCGCCGTTGGTGTCATTCAGGGCCGCCAGGATGGCCAGTACGGACAGGCCGGACAGTATGCCGCCGTCGATGGGAAGTTCACCCAGGAACCTGCCGGCCACGACGCCGATGATGATGGCAAACAGGACCTTGCTGCCGAACAGGACACCGCCCTTTTTCAGGATGTACGGCGTGGCCTTAATGTCGATGCTGGCGCCCATGCACACGTAGAACACGGCCAGGATGGTGGTGCCGCCGGTGAAGAGCGCACCGGTGAAGGACCCGAAGAACTTGGCGGAATCGGGAGCGAAGGTGCCCAGGATGGCGCCGATGAGCAGGGGGATCAGCATCATGCCGCCAGGAACTTTTTCCATGGTGGCCTTGATTGGGACAGACATGAAGCAACCTCATTGTTGTTGGGGGGAGGGGGCCGAGCTGCACGCGCTCGAAGCATGATGTAGATCATAGACCGGCTTGCGCGATTAGCGCAAGACGGGTTGCGCAAAACGCGCAAGAGGGTGATTTTCGCGCAGCCCAGCCGGCGGCCGTCGATATTGTCAGGGGTGGGCCTTAGGCTCAGCCTGTGCCGCACTTTTCCGTTACCCGTGCCCGCGCTGACCGTGCAGTTCCAGCGGGCCGCGTGGGCTATGACCTGAATGCCGACCGTGTCCTGCTGCACACCTTCCAAACCGAGGATGCCTTGGGTGAACTCCTTTCGACCGGACAACTCCTTCCCGACCCCAAGCGGGCGGAGCCGCCGTTCGCTGATGCCTATGGCTGGATGCTCCGGGAGATGGGCCGGCGTCTGCCTACCAGTGGCGACAGCGCCTTGTGGTTCTGGGCACGCACTACCCGCGACTGCCTGGTGGACAGCTGCAGGAACCAACGCGGCGGCGTCCTGCTGACATGCCGGATCCCGCGGGAGCGGGTGTTGCTTTCCCACTTCTGGGACTGGCATCGCGCCCTGAATGGCACTCCCCACGTGCTTGAACTGCCGTGTGAAAGCGACGAAGACTTTGAAGCGAGGCGGGACAGGATCTGGGACGAGCTGGACGACCGCAAGCGTGCAGCCGGCGTCTTCGATAAGGGATTCCTGGAGTGGCCTGAGGATGTGCGCCTGGATCTTGAGCGGGGCTGGGAGCAATTCCTTGACCCGGCAACCTATGGCAGGTGGGACACCGTGCAGGCAACGGCGCACTCGCTGCATGCCGAGGACGTTATTGAGGCTGTTCGGCTGGATCCGCTTTAGGCGTTGCCATCTGGTGCTATTGATCTCAGCCTTGTCTGAGTTGCCGCGCTGAAAAGCTTCTTATCAAACCCAACCAGCATCCCCGCGATGCTTAACGCACACTTCCAGACAGGAGCAGTCGCTCGAAGAGAGAAGCCGAAGGCGGTCCAAGCGTTGCGGCAACCTCGCCATTGTGGTGACGTCGATGAATTCGCCGTTTCCAACCCGCTCCAGGATCTTGCTGCTTTGATTCCGCAGTTCACGATTGGGGATAGTTGTCACAGCCAACCTCCGTAGCAGCCTGCTGGAGGTGCACCAGAGCCCAGTCCCAGCGGATCAGCTCCTGCTCGAGACGGACCTTGGTTCCGTGCGTGTCATTCCCGAGGGTTTGATATACCGCTGCCTCTGGTCGCGTTAGTCGGGTTAGTTCTGCCTGTGACGGCGATGGCTCCGTTCCCCAAAAGTCCTTATGCGCGAGCAGCGTCTCCTCGTCCATCAGGACGCTCTCGACGTGCGGGTGCACCGCGCGGAGCTGGTCCAGGATCCGGAAGCCATGGGTATCGATGTCGCCCCAGTAGTGGATGCGGCAGTTCCGGAGCCAAAAGGCGTCCCGCAGCGAAGAGAAACCATAACCTCCGCCGTACAGGGCCAGCGTCCTGGGCCGGTCAGGGAGAGCGAGGAAGTTCACCTGGTTTTCGGTGGCGATCACTGTGTCCACCGGCAGCTTCAGGGCCGTGAACGCCTCGGCGGTCACGGTGATATCCCGGGCGCCGCCGAACAGACCCAGGGCCGGATCAAGCAGGCGGAACCGGACCAGCTCCGGGGGATGCAGGAATCCGTGCCGCCGGGCGAACCGGGCCGCGGGTGTGCGGCCGGTGCCGTCGTCCAGCGCGCCATCGTCCGCGGCCGGCTCAGGCTCGAGCGCTTCGAGGTCCTCCCCGCCGGCGGTCACGTCTTCGGGAACGGGCAAGACGGCGGCCAGCAACTGGTCGATGACCTGGCGGTTACGCTCGATGAACTTCGTGTGGACACCAGGCAGGCCCAGTTGCCGGACGTAGATGCCCGGCTCCGGGTTGTCCTTCAGCCACAGCGCCACCCGTGCGGCAGTCAAGGCGTCAGAGCCAAGCTCCAAGAGCTTCAGTGGCCGCCGGGCCGTCCAGGCAGCAAACCGTGGATCCAGCTTACAAAGGCCTGCAGCAAGAGACCGGAAAAGCGCCGCCTCCCGACCCTTCCCAACAAACGCGATCTCATCCTCAACGCCGGCGAAAACCGCGGTAGATGGAACCCGGTTGGAACCAACCGTCCGCCGCCCCACTTCAACGGTCTCCAGGTCATACCCACCCGCTCCGGCAGAAAGCTCAGCCGCCCACGCCCGGACCGCAGCGTAATCAGTCAACAGCTCCGCCGCCGTCGGACGCTTCAGGGTGCGCCGCCGCGGATACACGCCGGAGGGGGAGACAAGCTCCCGCAGCAGCGCACCGCTGTTCCAGGCCTTCAGCGACTGTGCCCGCAACCCCGCCAATGATGTCCAGGACTTAGCGGGCACGCCGGTCCTTCTCCTCGCGGTACTCCTGGATGGTCATGTTGCGCAGCTGGGAATCGTCACCGTTGATGTTGGCCACGAAGCCCACATGCGAGACAAACGGCTCGATCACGTGGATCTTCTGCAGCGGCGTGACGATCAGCAGCTGCAGCTTCATCCGCTGGAACAGTTCCAGCCCGTACCGCGCGGACTCGTCAGAGCCGCGGCCAAAGGCCTCGTCGATCACCACGAACCGGAAGCTCCGACCGCTGCCCGCGGCACGACTAGCGCCTTTGCCGGAGCCCAGCCCGAACTGGAACGCCAGCGCCGCCGCGAGGATGGTGTACGCCAGCTTCTCCTTCTGCCCGCCGGATTTGCCACCCGAGTCCGTGAAGTGCTCGTACTCCTCGCCGGTCTCCGTCCACTTTTCCGACGCTGAAAACGTGAACCAGTTCCGCACGTCCGTGACCTTCGCCGTCCACCGCCGGTCCAGCTCGGTGAGCCCGTCCCGGCCACGGAACCGTTCGATCAGCCGCTCCACCTGCAGGTACTTCTGTTCCGAGTACTGGTCCTCGTCGCCGATGGTCCCCTCCGAGCACGCCCGCAGGTCGCTGCCGAACTCGCGCACGTCCTGGTCCGAGGTGGCCTGGTGCTCCAGCTGGATATGCCGGCCCGTGTTGTACGGGATCCCCGCAAGCGACTGGTTGATCTCCCCGATCCGGTTCACGATGTCCTGCCGCCTGCTGTCGAGGAACGCGTTGAACGCCACTACCTCGTGGATGGTGTTCTGGTTCAGCGACTCCTTGAAGCGGGCCTCGAACCGCGGCAGGTCGTTGTCCTCCAGCTGTGCCAGCAGCCGGTTGTACTCCGCGGCAGCTTCCAGCGACGCGTCGATGTCAGTGGTTTCGTTCGGGTATTTGTTGCGGAAGTCCGCCATTTGCCGCACTGTGCCTTCGGCCGCCCGGGCAATCCGCTTGGCCAGCGCGTCGATGCTGTCGGTCAGCCCTGCCCGCACTGTGCTTTCCACGGTGCCGGTGTTCCGGTAGGTGAGCGGCTTGTCGCCGAGCGCGCCCTGGGCGAGGCGTCCGACGGCGGCCAGCACGACGGCGTCGTCCGTCACCGGCGTCCCGGCCAGGACAGCGCGGCACTCCTGGATCGCCTCCTCGATGTCTTTCGCGTCCTTCTCATTGGCGCCGAGGCGTTGCTGCAGCTTGCCCGCTTTGTCCTCCAGCCGGTCCAGCTGGGCAGCCACCTGCGCCTGCTTGGCCATCAGCTGCTGCAGGACGTCGCTGGTGGACTCCAGCTCCCGCTTCTCCGCCTTGAGGTCCTCGATCCGGCGTGCGGTGAGCTGCCAGCTGATCTCGCCGAAGTCCTGCACCGAGCCGATGATGCCGAGCTGCCGGTTCTGCCGGCCCAGCAAACCAAGCTGGTCGTTGACCTTGCCGAGTTCCGTGGCCAGCACTTTGATCCGGCCCTGGATCTCATCCTGCTCGGCACGGAAACGGGCGATCTTGTCGTGGTTGTCCCAGCCCAGCACGTAGTTGCGCCGGTCCGCCAGGTCCTTCCGGTCATCCTTCTCGTGCCGGCCGCGGCCGCCCTTGAGCTGGCCGTTGGCCGTCAGCGCCTTGGGGTAGCGGCGGAAGTCCGCCAGGTTCTCGCAGCAGAAATAATCGAACCGGCTGCTGAGCTCGTCCTGCAGGAAGTCGCGGAACGGCGTGCCCTGCTTGATGGCGATTTTGGCCGCCAGCGTCCCGGGCTCCGCCGTTTTGGGCGAATACGGGTCGCCAACCCTCAGGTACACCAGCCGCCCGCGGAGGTTATTGGAATCCACCCAGGTGCTGACGGCGGCGTAGTGTTCGGCAGGCACCAGGAGTGAGAGCGCGAACCCGTGCAAGGTGCGTTCGGCCGCGCCCTCCCACGCGGCCTCGCCGTCGCGGACCCGCAGCAACTCGCCCACATAGGGCAGCTCAGTGTCCTTGATGCCGGTTCCTTCGCAAAGCCGGCGGCGGATGTCCAGCTGGGGGAGCGGAATCAGGTTGCGACGCGCCTGGAGACTGGTGAGCTCGGTGGCAATGTCCGCGGCCTGGTTGCCCAGGACGGTCCGGGTCATGGTCAACTCGGTGCGCCGGTCCTGCAGTGCGTCCGACGCCTTGGCGAGTTCCTGCTCCACCTCGGCCAGCCGGGCCCGGTTGGCGTCAAACAGCACCCGGTCCTCAGGCGCCTGCAGTCCCAGGTCCGCGGCCGCGAGGGAGTACGTCTCAAACCGCTGGCGCTGGGCAGCCGATTCTGCGGCAAGCCGGGACAGGTCGGCGTCGATCGCTGCCAGCCGCCCGCCGCCGTTGGTCCGGATGTCCTCCTCCACTCCGGCAAGGTCGCGGCGCAGCTGCTTGATCTCGCCGTTGAGCCGGGCCGCGTCCTCCTGCAGGCGTGTGCCGGTCCGTTCCAGCTCGGCCTGGTGCTCCAGGCTCAGCTGCAGTTTCCGGTCCGTGAACCACGGATGCAGCTGGTCCCGCTGTTTCCGGGCCAGCTCGTCCTCCGCGCTTAGCTTCGCGTGCAGCGCCGCGCCGTCCTTGATGGGCGCCAGCAGGGCGATCTGGTCCTTGGCACGGAGGACTGCGTCGTGGGCTTTCTTGAGGTCGTCGAAGTGGTGGATCAGGTTGGTGATCCGGGCGGCAACGTCGTCCTCTTCCAGCATGTTGCTGCGCACGAACGAGGTGATGTTCTCCACCTGCTTCATGGACACCGTGCGGTGGAACAGCTCCATGGCCTGGTTCCCGGTGATCCCGAACTGCCGCTTGAACGCAGCCGCGTAGGGCTCGAAAGTGTCCCGGACATCAACACCTGCGGCCCGGAGCTTCTTCTTAAGCTTCAGCGGGTCCTGGCCGAAGTTGCTGAAGTCCGCGGCAATGGACTGCTCGGCCTCGGCCAGGGAGTAGAAGCGGTTGGGCTGCCCGGCCTCCTGCGTTGCCCACAGCGTGATGCCCAGCGTGACCCACTTGCCCAGTACGGCGTTGTGGAAGACGCCCAGCACCACCGTCAGCTGCCCCGTCCCGCGCAGCGCCACCGGTTTGGAGTACTCGCCGCCGGTGCTCCTGGCGCTCTTGTGGAAGCCCCGGACATAGGACATCAGGGAGCGTTCCTTTTTCTGGGCGCCTGCGGCTTTGTTGTACTCGATCTTGTTGGCTGGCAGCAGCAGCGTAGTGATTGCATCCACCACGGTGGACTTGCCGGAGCCGATGTCGCCCGTGAGCAGGCTGTTCGCCCCGTCCAGCCGGAACGTGCGCACCCCCTGGTGGAACGTGCCCCAGTTGAGCAGCTCCAGGCGGTGCAGCCGGAAGCCGGGGGGAGTACCGCCGTCGGCCGCCGTGTCGTCCAGGCTGAACAGGCTCTCCTGCAGGTCGTTGCTGAGCTGCGCCGTCACTTGCCCTCCTCCGTTTCTGCTGCCCGGGGGAGCCGCTCGCCGGCGAGAGTGGCACGGTAGTCGGCCAGCCGCGCGTCGAACTCCTCCAGCCACTGCGCGTCCACGTACGCCTTCAGGATCCGCGCTACCTCATACGTGTCCGCCTGCCCCTTGAGCTTGCGCAGGAAGCCGAGCTCCACCACCTTCTTGATATCGGTGGCCAGCCGGTCCAGGATCCGGGCCTCGTTGCTGGAATCGGGCAGGAACACGGAGACCATGTCCGCAATTTCCTGCTCAGTCAAGATGAGGCGGAGCTCGCTGCTGTTGGTATCGAACTCCAGCATCCGGCCGCGGAGCAGGGCCAGCAGCAGGCTGACGTTGAACGTGAGGCTCCGGCGGGCGATGAGCCGGGGGAGGGTGCCGTCCGGATCCTCGCGCGAGCGCAGGAAGGCATAACCTTCTGACTCATCAAGGATCAGCTCCAGGCCCAGTATGGACACGTAGTCCCGGACGTGGGAGGTCAGCCCGAGGAGGGATTGCCAGACCTTTTCGTCGTTTTCGGCGTAGAGCACGCCTTTGAAGAGCCGGGTGACGACGGCGGGCAGCTCCTCCGGCGTGTGCGTTGCGGTTTCGCTGGGGGTCATGCCGGCCTTCCAAAGATAATCTGTTCGATAGTGGCTTCGCGGATGCTGCCGTCCGGCAGCTGCCACGAGAGCTGCTGTTCCTGCTCCGGGTTGATGGTGGCCCAGTCCGATTCGGTGGCGAGCTGGCAGTACGCCACCACCTCGGCCAGGCCCTGGGACAGGGGATACGTGGCTGTCACCTCGGCAAGCGTTGCCTGGTCCGCGTCTGCCAGGACGGCCTCGATGTTGCCCCGCAGCCGTTCCTTGTCCACGAAGAACTGGCTGAACAGGGCACCTGCGTCCACGTCCAGGTCATCGGCGGTGAGGACGGCGTCGTCCACCATCACCTTCCGGGTGGGCTCATACAGGGGCCGTTCAAAGGGCAGCACCACGTCCACGGACGGGGCGTCGATCTCCATGAAGACGCCCGACGGCGGTGCCTCCCGGGTGCCGAGCGCCCCGGCTTCAACGCTGCGGATCAGCTGCATGATGCGTTTGTTTTCCAGGAAGACCTTGTCATCCAGGAGCCGGCGCATCTGCTGGGACAGCTGGCGGACGGTGGCCTGGGTCTGTTCGACGGCGGGCAGCCAGTCCTGGTGAAGGTTGGCGGCAGTGTGCAGGCTGTCAGTCTGGGCGAGCGCCTCGATCCGGGTGGCCCGATCGAGCAGATCCTGCAGTTCGGTGCGCAGCTGCGGGGACATGAGGTAGTCCCAGAAGCCCTGGAACGTGCGCCCCTGCAGGGAGCTGCTGATGTCCTGCTGGTTGCCGAAGATGGATTCCAGCAGTTCGCCCTGCGTCCCGTCCCAGGTGGCGATCTGTTCCCGCACCTGCCGGTCCAGTTTCCGGAAATTTTGTTCAACCTCCCTGAAATCGGACAGCAGGTCCTTGGCCAGGGTGGTGAGCTGCTGCAGGTGGTCCAGGGCCTCCGGGCCGGTCATGACACGGATGTTGCCGTCCCTGATCCGCTGCATCTCGGCGTCGATCCCGTCCCGCTGGCGCTGCAACTCGGCAAGCCGGACTTCCGGATCCGTTTCCGACTGTTGGACCAGCTGCTTGAGGACGGCGAAGATGCTGGTGAGGCGCGACTGGGTGGCCACGAATTCCCGCCCCCGCAGGTTTTCCACCCACCGGATGACGTCCTCCGCTGCCGCGCTGAGGTCGTAGTGCGGCTGGTCTTCGCCCGGGACATAGTACTTGCGGAGCCATTTGCGATCGTCGGAAGCCCAGTCATCCAGGTACTCGCCTGCCTGGCGCGGGAACCGTTCGTCCCCCTCCGAGTCCCGCAGGCCGAACAACACGTCATCCAAAACATCGATAAGTTCCTGGCGTCCCAGGTTTCGCTGGTTGGGTCCGGTGAATGCGGCCATGAAGAACGTCAACGCAAGCGGAGCGTTTTGGGCGCGAAGCAGTGACCAGCCCGCGTGGTTTTCACGCAGGGAATTGATGGCGTAGAAGTCCATGCGCGTCCCGTGGTTAGAGGCTCACGTTGTCGAACTCACTCTAAACGCCCGCCCTGACAATTTCGTCGCCCGGGCCAGGCTGGCGGCCACGACATCGTCAACGGCACCGCTACAGCGTCTCCGGCACCGGCCGTCCCGGGAACAGCGTCGCGTACTGCTTCCGGTACATCCGGCGTCCCACCAGCCGGTAGGCAAGCCGGACCGGGGGAGGGATTTCCTTGAACAGTTCCTTCCGGTCCGCGGGAGGGTTCGTGGCCAGCACCATGCCCAGGTAGCCCACCAGGAACTTCTTATCGAGTTGCTGGATTCCGTGCTGCCCGGCCGCCGCCATCTCTTTCTCGGTGAGCAGCCGGTCCACTACGGGCATCATCTCTGTGACCTCGCGGCGCAGGTGGGTGTTGAGGACCCTGGAGAGGTCCTCATAGCGGGCGGCGAGCTCGGCTGCCGACTCCTCATCCGCGGTCCGCATCCAGCGCAGGCGGACCGGCTCGATTGCCTCAAGTCTTTGCGTCACCTGCCGGTGCTGCTCAAGCATCTGCCCCACATGCAACGCGCAGGCAGGCGCCCGGTCCTTGACCTGCGGGTACATGAGCAGGTCCTCGCCCTCGTGGTGGATGTGGAGCGTCTTGTCGAAGTTCCCCAGCACTTCCCCCACGTAGCCGGCGCGGGTGGTGTCGCCGGCTGCGGCCGAGCGCACCAGGCCGGGCGCCTCACCATACGCCCAGAGGAAGAAGCGGTGGATGCGCCGCATCCCTGCGGTCCCTGTACACAGAACCGGCCCCGCGGGGAGGGGAGGAGCGGTCTCGCCGGGTTGCATGGTGAAGAAGTCGGTCACTGCGGGCCCCTATCCTTTGTCTCGCGAGACAAAGGAGCTCTCCCCGGCAGCATCGTATCCCCGGGCTGGACGGCGCACAACGGCCCTGTGGAAGTACGACGCCGGCAGCCGGCCCGGGTGCCGGGCGCTGCGTTGGGAAAGGGACAGGGCCTTGCGAGAGATGTGCACGTCATTTGCACGTTTGTGCGCGAGGGCTGCCTGGACCGCCGCAAGCGTGCGGGGCGGCCATTTCCTACTCACCAGTAACAATGATGGTTTCCGAGGGGATGGCCCAGGCGTCCCGGCACCCTTCCCGGGCGCGGATTTTGCCGCACATCCGTGCACTTTCGCTCCGCAGGAGCACCAACGCTGCCAGCATGGGAAACTCGGCCGGGAACTGATGGGCACCCCCAAGACCATCAGTTCCCGGCCGCCCGTTAGGCAGACGAACAAAGAGGTTTACATGTCATTCCTTAGCCGTGCCCTGTCCATATCCGCTGCAGCGGTCCTCGCCTCCTCATTGATGGCCGCTCCCGCGCAGGCCATTGATATCTCCCCGCCCGGAGCCAACGACTGGTCCTGCAAGCCGTCGGCTGAGCATCCGTACCCCGTGGTCCTGGTGCCGGGAACGTTCGAGAGCATGGAGAAGAACTGGTCGACGCTGTCGCCGTACCTCAAGAGCCAGGGGTACTGCGTCTTCGCCCTCAACTACGGCCAAACCAACGGCGTCTACGCCACGGCACCGGTCAAAGATTCCGCCCAGCAACTTGCCCCCTTCGTGGACGCGGTCCGCTCCGCCACCGGCACAAGGCAGGTGGACCTGGTGGGCCACAGCCAGGGCGGCATGATGCCCCGGTACTACATGGGCTTCCTGGGCGGGGCCAAGTACGTCCACCAGCTTGTCGGCATCGCCCCTTCCAACCATGGCACTGAGGGCGTGATCCTTCCGCCGCCGGACCTCGTGCCCACGCCCGACTACACTGCGGCGGGCTGTGCCGCCTGCGCAGACCAGCAGGCCGGCTCGCCCTTCATGCAGGAGCTCAACTCGATCGGCGATACTGTCGCCGGTCCGGCCTACACGGTCATCTCCACCACCCACGATGAGGTGGTCATCCCGTACAACAGCCAGTTCCTGAATGGATCCGCACGGCAGGTCACCAACATCACCATCCAGGACAAGTGCCCGGCCGACGTCTTCGAGCATGACCAGGCGCCGAACGATCCCGTGGTGCACCAGCTTGTGGGCAACGCCCTGGCCCAGCCGTCCGGTCCGGCAGATCCGGCCTACCAGCCCGCCTGTATCTAACGGCGGAGCCGGACCAAAGCAGAACGACGGCGGGAGGCCGGCTCACAGGCCGGCCTCCCGCCGTCGTCACTGTCCAAAGGCCCTGCAACTGGCCTTAGTTGCTCCGTTCCTGCGCGGGCTGCCCGGCGGCAATGGTGTGCGGCACGGTCACGAGCGCCACGACGGCCAGGGCTCCGGCGGCGGCGAACGCGTAGAAGCCCCACGGGTAGGCGATGCCCGCGGCAACCAGCCCGCCGGTCACTGCAGGTCCGGCGATTGCCCCCACGCGGCCCACGCCGGCGGCGAAACCGAGGGCGGTGGCGCGCAAGTGGGCCGGGAACAGCTGGCTGACCCAGGCGTAGACGAGCACCTGGGAGCTGAAGACAAACACTCCCGTGACGAAGACCAGGGCGTTGAGCAGGATGGCGTTTTCGACCTTGACGCTGAGCAGGGCAAGGCATACGGCGGACAGGCCGAACCAGAGCAGAACGATCCGCTTGGTTCCGTGCCGGTCGGCCAGGATGCCGGCAATGATGAGGCCGGCAACGGCGCCAAGGTTCAGCACCAGGAGCAGGGATATGCCTGCGCTGACGGGATATCCCGCAGAAGCCATGAGCTGCGGGAGCCACGTGTTCAGGCCGTAGACCAGCAGGAGCCCCATGAACGACGCGGCAGCGATAGCCGCGGCCACCAGGGGGTACGGCTTCTTCGCCAGGTCACGGACACCGCCCTGCTCCTGCTTCCTGGCGTTCCGTTCCGCCGGCAGGGTCTCCGGGAGCTTGAACCAGAGGAGGGGTACCAGTGCCAGCCCAGCGATGCCTCCCACCACGAACATGGTGCGCCAGTCGGGGATGACCATCAGCGCCAGGAAAGCCGTGGCCACCGCTCCCGCGTGGTAGCCCGTCATGGTCCGGGTGGTCGACTTGCCGGCCGATCCTGCCGGAGCGTAATCGTTCATATAGGCCAAGGCGACCGGAAGGCAGGCGCCCAGCCCCAGGCCGGCCAACAGCCGGAATGTGCTGAACACCGCCACGTTGGGGGCCCACACCACCGCGATAGTGAAGATGGAGAACCACAGAACGCAGGCAACCAGCAGCTTGCGGTGCCCGAAACGGTCCGACAACGGGGCAATGAAAAGCGCCCCGAGACCCACACCGACAAGGGAGATTGTGGCAGCGAGGGTTGCCCCGACCGCGTCGAAGCCAAGCTCGCCGGTCTTGATGAGCGTGGGAATCACGGTGCCAAGCACCACCAGGTCAAAGCCGTCCAGGACCATGGCCAGCCAGCAAAGCAAGACCGGCCACCGTGACGTACGGGTGGGAGGGGGAGTTGTCATTTAATCCTCATTGATCAGAGAAGCCAGGGATGCATGCCTGCTGCGGGCCCCGTCACCGGGGGGAGTGATCTACGGCATGCTTTCTGATTGCAGGCTACCGCCCGGTTCATCAAACGTACAAATGTTCGACCTGCGAACAACGGCGGGAGGTCACGATGAAGACAAGTTCCTCCGGTCTGGGCCTATCCAGCTGTGGCTGGTGTGACGCAAGATAAACCATGAAGAAGACACTCATAGCCGCTCTAGCCAGTTTGGTGATGGTTTTCACCGGCCTCACGGTCGCCGCTCCGGGCAACGCCGCCGCGCCGTCCTCGCCGGTGCCGGGACGGATCCTGGTCAAGTTCCAGGACCACAGCGCTGCTGCCGCGGTCCTCGGCCAGCACGGGCTCAGCGACGGTCCTGCGATTGGCAGCACCGGCGCCCACCTCATCAAAGTTCCTGAAGGAAAGGAACTGCAGCTCGTCGCTGCGCTGGGCCGGAACCCCGCGGTTGAGTATGCCGAACCGGACGAACTGGTGACTGCCGCCACTGCCGACCCGTACTTCGACCGTCAGTACGCACTGCAGAACGTGGGGCAATCCTTCACGAACACGGAGGGAACGGTCACGGTCGCGGGAGGCACCAAGGACGCCGATGTGGACGCCGTCGAAGCATGGAATGTCACCAAGGGAACCGATGTCAGGGTCGCCATCGTCGATTCCGGTGTTGCCATCAACCACCAGGACATCTCATCCAAGGTGGTAGACCGGGCAAACTTCAGTGACACGCAAATCCTCGCTCCCGAGGATTATGACCAGTACGGCCATGGCACCCACGTGGCAGGCATAGTGGCGGCCACAATGGACAATTCCCTGGGCGTGGCGGGTGTGTGCCCGGGCTGCTCCATCCTGGATGCCAAGGTCCTCAACAGCAGCGGATCGGGCTCCTCCTCGGGCATTGCCAAGGGTATCGACTGGGCTGTCGGCAAGGGTGCCAAGGTCATCAACATGAGCCTGGGACAGCGGGTGTCATCACGGACCCTCGAGGCTGCGGTCAACAACGCCTGGAACCAGGGAGTGGTGATCGTAGCCGCGGCCGGCAACGCCGGTACCCAGGCCCAGGTCTACCCCGGCGCGTATCCCAACGTCATCGCCGTAGCGGCAACCGATAACAACGATGCGAAGGCGTCTTTTTCAACGTATGGCAAGTGGGTGGACGTCGCCGCGCCGGGGGTCAGGGTCTACTCGACCCTTCCGAACTACACGTCCGTCCTGGCTATGCAGAACAAGCTTTCGCCGGGCTACGACATCCTCAGCGGCACTTCGATGGCCTCACCCATTGTCGCTGCCACTGCCGCCCTGGTATGGAGTACCCCCGCGGGCACTTCAAACGCATCGGTCCGCAAGAAGGTGGAATCATCGGCTGATCCTGTTTTCGGCACGGGTTCGTACTGGGCCCATGGCCGGGTGAACGCCTGCAGGGCAGTCGGCGCCCCGGGGTGCTGAGCGGGCCGGCCCTTGACAGCCAGTCCTGCCTCTTAGGAGTATCAAGGTGCCGGCGCGGCGCGTCGTCTCCTGCAAACCGATCTCCGGTTCTGCTTCTCGAAGGGGGATATGGGATGCAGTCAGAACACCCTCGTCCCGGGCCCTTCCGGCGGGTGGCAGCAACTTTTGCCCTCCTGCTGGTCCTCGTTGCCACTGGCTGCACAGAATCTCCGAAGCCCCCTGACAAACGGTCAGCGGCCCCGGACGTGCACATTGCCGCAGTGGGCGACATGAACCCTGAGGAGAATACCGACCCGGAGAGCCCGTCCGGCCGGAACGGCGCAGCCATCACCCGGCTGGTGGAGAACAACGAGATCGACGCGTTCCTGGGCCTCGGAGACTTCCAGTACAGCACTGCGCACTGCGACGACTACGTGCACTATTGGACGCCGCTGTGGGGTGGCACCAAGCCCAAGCTGTACTGGGTGTCCGCCCCCAATCACGACTGGGAACCCGGCCGCAACGAAGACCTGGCCAAGTACATGAACGGCCAATGCGAGGGAGATGCGCAGAAGGCCGCGATCAACCAGGAACGCGGGTTCGTCCCGAACGGTGAACCATACTCGAAGGACTTCGGGAACTGGCACTTCGCGTTCCTGTCTTCCGCGCTGTGGAGGTATGACACCACGGATGCCAAGGCTGCGACGGACTGGCTGGACAAGGATCTCTCCGCCGCCCAGGCGGCGGGTAAGAACCTGGCAGTGGTCTACCACGAGCCGTACTTCACCTCGGACACGGAGGAACACGGTCGCGCCGGGGACCAGAAGCCGTGGATCGACGTGATGTGGAAGCATCGGGTCCGGCTGACCCTGTCCGCCTCCCAGCACAACTACGAGCGGTCGTGCCCCGTGAACAACTCGGACAAGTGCGTAGATGACGGGATGACGGCCTTCCAGGTATCCACCGGAGGCATCGATACGCGCCCGTTCACCAGCAAACCGAAGTACATTGCCAAGCGGTTCAGCGATACCCGCGGCTTCCTCCGGCTGACGCTGCACGACGACGGCTCCTTCGACTGGAACTTCGTGGCAACCACCGGCTCGGGCCAGGATTCCGGGAGCCGTTCCGCGCCGTGATCCAGCCCGGGAAATGCGCAGGACATCATGTTTGGGACTTTTACCCCTATGCGGACAGTCGGCGCGCGGCAAAAATAGCCCGCATGAGTAAATTCCTCGCTGCCGGCCTCACGGCGGCAGCCATGCTGCTTGGCTCTGCCTCGGTTGCCCTTCCCGCCAATGCTTCGGCAGGGACGCCGGGCGGCCCAGGGCACATCATGGTCAAGTTCCGCGACGACGGTGCTGCCGCCAACGTACTCCAACGGCACGGCATTGTCGGCGGGCCCGCCGTCGGCAGCACGGGTGCCAGGCTGATCAGCGTGGCCGCGGGCGGGGAGCAGCAACTCATCGACGCACTGGGCCGGGATCCCGCCGTCGAATACGCCGAACCGGACCAGCCCGTGGGTGCCGCCACCTCGGATCAGTATTTCCCCCGCCAGTACGCCCTGCAGAATGACGGACAGTCGTTCACCAACACCAAGGGCGACATCACCGTCCCTGCCGGGACGCTGGACGCAGACGTGGACGCCGTCGAGGCATGGAACACCACCACCGGCAAAGGCATCAAAGTCGCGGTGCTGGATTCCGGGGTCGCCAGCGACAACCCCGACATCGCACCCAAGGTGGCGGCCCGCGCCAACTTCAGCAGCTCGGCCACCAAGGCCGGCGACCCCGTCGCGGAGGACTACTACGGCCACGGCACCCATGTGGCCGGCAACGTTGCCGCCACCGTGAACAACACCATCGGAGTGGCCGGCGTCTGCCCCGGCTGCACCATCCTGGCCGGCAAGGTCCTCAATGACAGTGGAGTTGGTTCCAGCTCCAGCCTGGCAAGCGGCATCGACTGGGCCGTCAGCAACGGAGCCAAGGTGATCAACATGAGCCTGGGCGTGCGGGCATCGCGCACGCTGGAAACCGCCGTCAACAACGCGTGGAACAAGGGCGTGGTGCTGGTTGCCGCCGCGGGCAACGGCGGCAACCAGACCAAGATCTATCCGGGCGCCTACCCGCACGTGATCGCCGTCGGCGCCACCGATAACAACGACGCCAAGGCCTCATTTTCCACCTACGGCGCCAGCTGGGTGGACCTTGCGGCGCCCGGCGTGAACGTCTACTCCACCTTCCCCAACCACCCATTCGTCCTGGCCAGCCAGAACAACCGCTCCCAGGGCTATGACGTGGGCAACGGCAGCTCGATGTCCTCGGCCATCGTGGCAGGAGCGGCGGCGCTCGCCTGGAGCTCGCATCCCGGCGCGACGAACACGTCAATCCGCGAGGATGTGGAATCCACGGCGGACGAGGTTCCCGGCACCGGCACCGACTGGGCCTACGGCCGGGTCAACGCCGCCAGCGCCGTCAAGTAAGGTCAGGCCTGCGGCTGGAGCCCCGGGACGCCGTCGCGGATCTCGAAGGAGGCCTTGGTGGACACCGGGGCGCCCGGCGTCGTCACGTGGTCCAGCACCCGGAAGTCGGCGGTCATCGCGTCCCTGGTGATGCGGGTGTTCACGTAGCCGCGGTTGTCGTTGTAGAACTTCAGGTGCGGGTTCCAGGCCATGGTGGCATCCGTGGTGGAGCCGGTGCCGTTGCCGGTGGAGGTGATGGAGGTGCACACCAGCTCGGAGCCGACCACGGGGGAGGCGGGGTCCTTGTAATCCACCTTCACGTCGTTGGCCCAGTGCCGGTGCACGTCTCCAGTGAGCACGACGGCGTTGCGCACCTTCGCGTCGATCCAGCCTTGCGTGATGCGCCGGCGGGAGGCCGCGTACCCGTCCCAGCCGTCCATGGAGACGTCATCGACGTCCAGGGCCTGGGCCCGGTCCCGCTCGGCGAAGAAGACCTGCTGGCCCAGGATGTCCCACCGCTGGGTGGAGCTGCGGAAGCCGTCCAGCAGCCAGTTCTCCTGCTCGGCGCCGGTGATGGTCCGGTCCTCCGCCAGGCGTTCGGCCACGTTCTTCTTCCAGCCGTCGCCGGCCAGTTGGTCGTCCCGGTACTGCCGGGTATCCATCATGTGGAAGTTGGCCAACTGTCCCCACTGGATCTTCCGGTAGATCTTCATGTCCGGGCCTGCCGGCAGCGACGACGGACGCAGCGGCACTTTCTCGTAGTACGCCTGGAACGCGGCCGCGCGGCGCTGCCGGAAGTGCTCCACGCTGTCGTTCAGCTGGCCGGCATCACTGTTCTCCGGGACGTCGTCCGCCCAGTTGTTGTCCACCTCGTGGTCATCCCACACCACGGCCCAGGGTGCGATGGCGTGCGCAGCCTGCAGGTCGGCGTCGGCCTTGTACTGGGCGTGCCGCTGCCGGTAGCTCTCCAGCGTAACGGTCTCCGGGCCCTCGTGGTCTCGCGGGTTGCCGCCGCCGATCACGTAGCTGTCCTTCTTGTATTCATAGAGGTAGTCGCCCAGGTGCAGCACCAGGTCCGGGTGGTCCTCGGCCAGGCGCCGGTATGCGGTGAAGTAGCCATGCTCGTACTGGGCGCAGCTGGCGAACGCCATGGCCAGCGCCGCCGGTGTTTCGTGCAGCGCCGGACTGGTGAGCGTGCGGCCCACCGGGCTGACATGCCTGCCGGCGCGGAACCGGTAGAAGTACTCCCGGCCGGCCTTGAGTCCGCGCAGCTCCACGTGCACTGAATGCGCGGCCTCAGGACGGGCCTGCTCCACGCCGCGCGCCACCACATTGCGCATGCCCTCGTCCTCGGCCACCTCCCACTGCACCGCAACGTTGCGGGAGGGCATGCCGCCCAGTCCGTCCTCCGCCACGGGGTTAAGCGCCAGACGGGTCCAGAGTACGAAGCCGTCCGGCCAGGGCTCGCCGGACGCGATGCCGAGCATGAAGGGATCGGCGCGGAGGCCGGCGTCGTCTGCGGTGGATACGGCGACGGCGGCACTCGGCAGGGCGGCGACCAGGCCGACCCCGAGGCCGGCGGAGATGATGGTTCTGCGGGAAATGTTGTCCATGGCCCCGACACTATTTCCGGCGGTTGGCCAGGTTTTGTTGCGGGTATGAATGGCTGGTTAACGGCGTGACAAGGATGTGAAATCGCTGCTTCAGGCCGCCCTGCTGGGGAGGGGCGACGCACCTGCGCGGCGATTCCGTCTGGTGAGGGAGGGGAACGTCCCTAGCTGATGGCGGTCATGACGTTCCAGCCGTCGCCGACCTTGATGCGCCACCCAAACAGTCCGTTGCCTTGGCCGGGGTAGGTCCAGAGGGTGCCGTTGGTG